>JAEKLQ010000043.1 GCA_019509785.1 Fibrobacterota bacterium
GCCCGTTGCTGGCTAATCTTCCATCGGTTAGCCCCGCTTCCACCTCCCACGTTCGCGATGGCTTCATGGGGGTTCAAACGGTCCGATTTGTCGATACAAGTGATTTGAAAACGGTCAGCCATGAGGCGACCTCCAGTGTTGAGCGAAATGCTCTCCCGGGCACTTGAAGGATTTATCGGATTCCAGTATACTGGTTGCGTCGTGCAAACCCCTGGGCCGGTTCCTTCAACCGGAAGCGGTCCCGGACAGTTTGGCCCCATAGTTAGCGCTATGGGGCTTTTTTATTACTGTCCGATTCCCGTTCAAAGAATACCAATTTCGGATGGGGCCTACAACTAGATCGTCCGAGATCGCGCGACACTTTGCACACTAGATTCTATCTCGCATAGTGCCAAAGCCTTAGAGATGGCTTATGCTCTTTGTGATATGCGTCTGTCCAATTGTTAAATATTCTTTCAGCGCCAACCTATATCCCACACTTATATCTATTAGCGACAACGTTTTAGCTGCACCCCAGGCAGAAGGGGACGCGGATAAAACACAGGGGATAAAGTTTTCCCACCATGATCATCGAACCGAAAATCCGGGGCTTCCTGTGCATGATGCCATGCGGGACCAAATCCGGTACATGAAATACCTGGACCCATTCCGAAAGGGCCCAAGAAGGCCCCCATCATCGGGTCTTCCGCCGGATAGGGCATGGCTTCCCATGGTACAGACTCACGGCTGGTACCAGACCTAGAATTGCATTTGCTAAAGGGCGGATTGCACAATATGCGGGCATTAGAACGGCACTTTTTCGGTACTTATTATCTTTGCCCCTAGGTCCATAGTGGGCCAGCATGGGCCTAGGTGCTACGCTTTGGTTTTGTCTATGGAGGGGTGCCGACAGGGGAGACTAGGACCAGGGAGGGCAAATCGTCAGGGATAACAGCCTATCTAGGTCGGCTTTTGTCCGCCACTTAGATGGAAGGAAGGCCCGAGGACGTTTCCAAATCCACTTGGGCAGTCTATATTATCCGAGCCGCCGAAGATCCGGGGCACGTGCGGATTTAGCTCAGTTGGTAGAGCTTTTGCTTCCCAAGCAAAGGGTCGCGGGTTCGAGTCCCGCAATCCGCTCCATAAGCCCCTTCGGCTTGCCTGATTCCACTAGGAATTGGTCAATGCCGGAGGGGCTTTTTCGTTTCTACTTCCTTTCCACCCGGCCGTCCAAATCGACCACTCCCCGCCCGGGAAAAACGGCTGTCTAAGGGCGGGTCAGATGGAAGAGCATTTCCCTGCCCATGGCGCCGGAGTCGAAGGCGAAAGCGTCGATGCCGAGGCGATAGCTCGCGGCGGAATTGTCGAACGAAATCAAGTAAGGCATCGGCCTATCGACTCGACGGAACATTTTCTTCCGCCGCCCCGCCGGTATGGATGCGGAAGTAGCTGATCACGCCTCCGGCCAGAACCGCCTGCATCTGTCGCTCGCTTAGGCTAATCGCCATGGGATATTCGAGGCCGCGAGTTTCATTTAGGATCCGGATCGGACCGCCGGCCATCAGCTGGCTCCGAAGATCTTTCGCGGAAAGCAAATCGCCGGAACGTATGGTTTGGTAGTCGTCCGGGTTCCGGAACTCCAAGGGAAGGATCCCGAAATTGACCAGGTTCTGTCGGCCGATGCGGGCGAAGCCCTTGGCGAGCACCGCGATCTGTCCCAGGTACCTGGGCGCGAGCGCGGCGTGCTCGCGGCTCGACCCTTGGGCATAGTTCCGGCCCGCCACCACGACGTGCCCTCCGAATGCGCGCCCGGCTTCGATAGCCCGGTCGGGGAAGCCGGGGTCGATGACGCCGTAGGTGAAGCGAGCGATTTCGGGGATATTGCTGCGGTAGGGCAAGGCTTCCGCGCCCGCGCGCAGGATTTCATCGGTGGAGATATCGTCGCCCAACTTGAGGAGGACGGGGACGCGGAACGCATCGGGCAAGGGACCCAGATCGGGCAAGGCTTTGATATTGGGTCCTTTGATCAGAGTCGCCGTGCCCACGGTTTCCGGATCGGGCGGCAGCAGCATGGCGGTATTGATAATCTCTTTCCCGGGCGCCTGGTAGCGGGGATAGGCAAGGCCGAGCGCCTCCAGATCGCGGGGATCGGTTATCTCCCCGGTCAGGGCCGAGGCGGCGGCCGTTTCCGGGCTGCATAGGTAGACCCGATCATCAACGCTTCCCGAGCGGCCGGGGAAATTACGGGGCACGGTGCGCAGGCTGGCGCGCCCCGAAGCCGGGGCTTGGCCCATGCCGATGCACCCGTTGCATCCCGCCTGATGGATGCGCGCCCCCGCCCTCACCAGTTTTTCCAGTGATCCGTTTGCGATGAGATTCTCCAGGGTTTGCCGCGAAGAGGGATTGATGTCCAGGGAAACCTCGGGATGGGCCATCCGTCCCGATACGATTTCGGCCGCGACCCAGAAATCGCGCAGGCCCGGATTGGCCGATGATCCGATGTAAGACTGGTAGATGGGAAGCCCGGCCGCCTCCCGGACGGGATGTACGTCGCCCGGGCTTCCCGGAAATGCGATAAGGGGCTCGAGCGCCGAGAGATCCAATATCTCGCGCGCATCGTAGGCGGCGCCCGGATCCGCCGCCAGGGGCCGCCACGCTTCTTCGCGTCCTTGTGCCTTAAGGAACCGCCATGTTTCCTGGTCCGATGGGAATACCGAAGTGGTCGCTCCCATCTCGGTCCCCATATTGGCCATGACGTGGCGATCCATGGTCGAGAGGCCGGCCAGCCCGGGACCGGAATATTCCACCACCCATCCTTTGCACCCTTCCACGCCATGCCGCCGAAGCAACTCCAAGATGGCGTCCTTCGCGCTGACCCAAGGCGGAAGTTTCCCGACAACCTCCACCCCGAGCACCCGCGGCATGGCCAGGAATAAGGGCTCGCCGGCCATGGCGAAGGCCACGTCCATGCCGCCCGATCCGAAAGCGAGCATTCCCAATGCGCCCGCCGCAGGGGTATGGCTGTCCGAGCCCGCCAGGCTCGCTCCCGGAACCCCGAACCGCTCCATGTGCACGGGATGGCTCACGCCGTTGCCGGGCCGGCTATACCAGATCCCGAACCGTTTGCACGCGGAGAGGAGAAAGACATGATCATCGGCATTCTTATGATCGGTCTGGAGCAGGTTGTGGTCCACGTATTGGACCGACAGCGCGGTCTTAACGCGTTCCAGCCCCATGGCCTCCAGTTCCAGCATCACCAAGGTACCGGTCGCATCCTGGGTCAAGGTCTGATCGATGCGGATCCCTATCTCCGAGCCTGGCGTAAGCCTGGACTCCGGCAGATGGGCGCCATCAACCTTGGCGCCTTCCCAGGCCGCGATATGGTCCCGAATAAGTCGTTGGGTCAGGTTAAACGAAGAGGCCATGGAAACCAATACAGGACCCGGCTTGCGCCGGGTCCCACCTATCGTTTCCCCGGGTGCATGACACCGATTATTGGCAGGCGTCATGCCCCTTGGCAGTGATAGGTCTGTCTATAAGATAAAGTAGGCTTGCATCTACGTGGACGCAAACTACGTGGCACGTAGGAATCGAGTGCGTCATGGCTAGGCATGACTTCGTTTGAAGAATTGTATGGCCTTCTCATGCCTTTCCGCCGCGATGCGGGTCTTGAATGTGCCTAGGTTGCGGCGCTTTCCCGTCTTGGGATTGATTTTCCTCGAATAGAGACGGTATCCGCCCCCTCGGAGTTTTCGAATCATGCTACTCTCCTGATTTCCGCCCCCTTATTCAAAACTGCCCTTTTACGCGAGCGGATGTAAGCGGATTTCCTCGCGTCATGGGCTCGGAAATCGGCGGGGCCGAATCGCGCATCGATTCTCGTCGAAACCTATTTTGATTCATAAGAGCGAGGACTTGGCCATGCCCGCGTCCGTCTCCCATGCACTACAAGACGCTTTAGCCTTAATTAGCGCGCCCATTGAGGGCCGTCCGTCCGATTATGATCCGCTGATCGAGTCCATCGGCGAAGCCCGCTTCGTCCTTCTCGGCGAAGCCTCGCATGGCACGCGCGAATTCTATAGTCAGCGGGCCGCGATCACCAAGCGCCTGATCCGGGAGAAAGGTTTCACCGCCGTGGCCGTCGAGGCCGATTGGCCCGATGCGTTCCGCGTGAACCGGTTCGTCCGGGGCGAAGGCGATCCCCTGTCAGGCGCCGATCCCTTGGAAGGATTCCGGCGTTTCCCGGAATGGATGTGGCGCAATTCCGAGGTCCTGGATTTCATCCTCTGGCTGCGGCAATGGAACGATTCGCTCGGACCGGGCCGGCCCAAAACCGGTTTTTACGGCTTGGATCTCTACAGCCTGTATGCTTCCATGGAAGCCGTACTTGCCTACCTGGATCGCATCGATCCGGAGGCGGCCGCCCGCGCGAGGGAGCGGTATGCCTGCCTGGGGATAGATGCCAACCGCATCGAGGCCTATGGAATGAACGCGGCCCTCGGACTGTCGCCCTCTTGCGAAACCGAGGTGATCGATCAATTGCTTGAGCTTCGGCGCCGGGGCGAAGCCCTGGCCGCTTCCGCTCCCGACGGAGACGAACTCTTCCAGGCGGAGCAGAACGCGCGCTTGATCGTGAATGCGGAACAATATTACCGCACCATGCTCCAAGGCCACGTTGCCTCCTGGAACCTGCGCGACAAGCATATGGCCGATACCCTGGATGCCTTGGCTTTCCACCTCGAATCCCGCACGGGCATTCCGTCCAAGATCGCGGTCTGGGAGCATAACTCCCATCTCGGCGATGCGCGCGCCACCCAGTTCCGCCGCCATGGGGAGCTCAACGTGGGCCAGCTCGCCCGCGAACGCTACGGCTCCCAGGCCTACCTGGTGGGGTTCACGACTTTCTCCGGCACCGTGCGGGCGGCCGCGGATTGGGGCGAACCGGGATCCGAAAAACGCGTCCGGCCAGGATTGCCCGGCAGCTATGAAGCGCTCTTGCATGGGACGGGCATGGAGAAATTTTTCCTGGACCTGCGCTTGGAGCATACGGCCATCCGGGATTTGGGCGAGCCGCGCCTGGAACGCGCCATCGGCGTGGTGTACCGGCCCGAGAACGAACGGAGCAACCACTACTTCGAAGCCCGCCTACCGGCCCAGTTCGACGCCGTTATCCATTTCGACGAAACGCACGCCGTGGATACCTTGGGCCCCCCTCGGGATGGCCCTGACCGCGAGCCGCCGGAAACCTATCCCGACGCGGTATGAGGGGCGCCGCCAAGGTTTCCAAGATCGACGTGAACGTTACAGCCGGCGGAAAAGGCGATAAGGACGGCAAGGGCGATGTTCAGGCGAAGAAAGCCGGAACCAGCGTCGGCAAACGCGTCGCCAGCAAATAAAAGCCGCTCATAATCCATCTTGGCGAGCGGCTTCATAAAGCGGCGCTCCCAAGGATTCAACGACTTCGATCTTTCCTACGCGGCGAGGCATCTCGACCGTTATGTCATTCCCATGCCTACGGACCGTCAGATCCAAGATGGCATCTCCGACCTTAAGTTCGCGTATCCGTATCTCATCGAGAAAGGCGGGAAGACGCGGCTGGGTCAGCCGGACTTGGCCCGCGACGGCGTCGATTTCCAGGCCCAGGCAGGCTTCCAAAAGGAAATAAACCGAGGCCGATGCCCAGGATTGGGGATTGCATGCCACCGGATAAAGCGTGGGGCCCGCTCCCGGCCGTTTCACGAATCCGCAAAACAATTCCGGAAGGCGATGCAGATCGAAATGGAGGCTGGCTTGGAACAATCCTTCCAAGACCTGGCAAGCCGCGGCCCGGAAGCCGTAGCGTCCCATTCCCCATGCGATGAGGGCATTGTCGTGGGGCCATACGGACCCATTGTGGTAGGACATGGGATTATACCGGGCTTCGCCCTCGGCCAGGGTGCGGATTCCCCAACCCGAAAACATCGCGGGAGAAAGGAGCCCGTTCACCAAAGCCGGCGCATCCGCTTCGTCGGCGATGCCCGCGAACAGGCAATGCCCGGCATTGGAGCTGCGCACCTGGCATGGGCGCTTGTTCCCGTCCAAAGCCAAGGCATAAGTGCCCAAATCCGGGAGCCAGAAAGCCGCGCGAAAGCGCGTCTTTAGATCGGAAGCCTCGACGTCGAGTCGATCGGCCAGGCCCGGCTTACCGAGGGCCCGCGCTAAGCGGGCCATGCCCCGTTTGGCCGCATAGACATAACCCTGCACTTCGCACAAGGCGATGGGTTGGGGGGCCAGGCTCCCATCGTAGTGGAATACCGAATCTTCCGAATCCTTCCAGCCTTGCTGCAATAATCCGGCCTTGCCCGCCCGCTGGTATTCCACGAATCCATCCCTATCGGCGTCCCCATAGCGGTCGATCCAATCCAGCGCTGCCTCGAAGTGGGGCCACAGTTCCCGGAGGAGGGGCAAATCTCCCGTACGGGCGTGATAGCGCGCGGCCAACATCAGGAACAAGGGAGTGGTGTCGATGCCGCCATAGTAGCGGCCGAAGGGGATCTCGCCCAGATTGGCCATCTCCCCGTTCCGGGTTTCGTGCAGGATCTTCCCCGGTTCCGCATCCCGGGACGGATCGGATTCCCGGGCTTGGCGCGCGGCCAGGAACCGCAGCACGCCGGCCGCCAGGCCCGGACAGGCCCAAGAAAGCTGGTAGGCTGTCAGGATGCCATCGCGGCCGAAGACGGTGCTGAACCAGGGGATGCCCGCGTACGGGTATCCGCCTTCCCTGGTTTCCGTCGTCATCATGAACAGGTCCACCGTCGATCGGTTAATCCAACTATCGAATTGGGGATGGGAGGATTCCAGGAGGCTGGTCGAGCCGCGCAGGCAACGGAACGCCTCGCCCAGGCCCGTGAAGGCTTCCTGGTAGGCCAAGGTTCGGGGGGCGCGCGGCCCGGACTCGCATGTCGCGGTGAAATAGAATTCCTTCCGGCCATGGGACGGGAGGCTTAAGGAATAAAGGGCGTACGCGGGCCCGAGCTCCGCGGGAGCCGGGTCGAATCGCAACTGCGCGTTACGATCCAGCCCGTCGAGCCCCAGGTATCCGATGACCACAACGTCCCGGCCCAATTGCGGAGCCAACTGCCGGCCCCGGGCGGGGCGATGCATTCCCCGCACTTCGAAGATGTCCGCGAAGTCCGAAGCGAACTCGAGGGTGAACGGGAGATCAATGGGCTCCAGCGCGTAGTTCGTGAAGCGCAGCCTCATGTAGAGGCATCCGTTCCACAGGAAGCAGGTCTGATAGATGTGGATGCGGTCGCCTTTGATGACGCGGCCTCCGATCTCGAGATCAGGATTGGCCGAGTCCACTTCCAGCATGTCATTGTCTTCGCGTACGGCCGAACTCAGGACCAAGGGCTTGCGGCCCGCGAGGCGCAATTGGAAGCGCGATAGGAATCGCGTGCCTTCATGGTAGAGGCCATGGTCCCCGCGGCCCCCCGGCAGGAAGGAGCCCTGCCTATCGAAGACCGCGAAGGTTTCCCCGTGCTTAAGGACCCGGTTCTGCTTCTCGGCCTGGGATGCCTCGACCAGAATGGAATAATCGTCCGGAGCGGTCATGTTCTCTTGCATAAGGACCCCCTTGCGGAACCGGTTCCGGTCGCGAGGCGAGCAACCGCTTATACAAGCGCAGGTAGCCGGCGGCCATTCGTTCTGTCGTGAAGCGCTGCTCAAAGGCGGCGCGCACTCGCGCGCGATCCAATCCGGAAGCCTTCGCCACCGCCCCCGCGGCGGCCTCCGTATTCTCCACGATGAAGCCGGAAACCCCCTCATCGATCACTTCAGGGACGGAGCCGCGGCGGAATGCGATCACTGGGGTGCCGCAAGCCATGGCCTCGATCATCACCAAGCCGAACGGCTCCGGCCAATCCACCGGGAAAAGGAGCGCCATGGCCCCTCCCAGGAATCCCGCCTTTTCCGCTTCCCCGATCTCGCCCACGAATTCGATCTCCGGAGGCGCCAGCAACGGTTTGATGACATCTTCGAAGTAGTCCTCCTCATGGCGGGAGACCTTGGCGGCGATCTTCAGGGGGATTCCCGTCTTGCGCGCGATCTCGATGGCCAAGTCCGGGCGCTTCTCCGGCGAAATCCTTCCCAGGAAAGCGAGGTACTTCCCCGCTTTGCCCTGGAAGGGGTAAAGGTCCGCCGGCAAGCCGTGCTGGACCGTGCCAAGCCACGTGGCATCGGGCAGGAACCGGCGCTGTTCCCGGGATATCGAAATCAAACGCATGCCCGCGAACTCGCGGTGGATAAGGGAATTCTCCGGGTGATCCGTACGGCCATGCAAGGTCGTGATCAGGGGAGCGTCGGGCCTACGCCGGGCGGCAGGGAAGGCGAGGTAGTCGATATGGGAATGTAGGATATCGAAATCATCCGCATGCCTCATCACTTCCTCGGCCATGGCCAGTTGGGGGGCGATGGGATCCTGGCAACCCCCAAGCCGGAGGGCTTCGCCGCAGCAAGCGACCAAGCGGGCGGAGGTTCGCGAGTCGCCGCTGGCGAACAAGGTGACCTCATGCCCCATGGCCACCAAGGCTTCTGTCAGGTAATGGACGATGCGCTCGGTGCCTCCGTAGAGCCTAGGGGGAACGCTTTCGTAAAGCGGTGAAACCTGCGCGATACGCATGGCGCATTCCATCGCAATCAGGTGGTCCGCACCCGGCCTTTGCGGTCCTCCAACAGGTCTATGCCTTTCTTGCCGTAGGCGATATCGGCTGCCTTATAATCGGTCAGGAACCAAACTATGAACAGGGCGATGCCTGCCACGATGAAGAAATCCCGCCCGGCCATGTCATAGCCGAAACCGGCGATCCAGGGCATGGCGACCAGGAAGGGGCTCAGGATCAGCTCTAGTGTTCCATGTACGGTGAACGGCATGAACTTCACCAAACCGTATTGATAGGCCGTGGCGAGGATCAGGACGACATACACGGCTCCGAGAACGTAACTGGCGGCCGAGGCTTCGCGGCGGAAATGGAATATGGACGGAGCGATGAAAAGCATGATGGTCACCAGGATGTCCAGAATGCCGTGGATCTTAGGGGATAGCAACTTCATGGGCTCCTCCTTCGGAATGGATCGGCGCCGCCGACCCCTATCCTTAAAAAAGATTTTGAGCGGTGCTTTAGGGCCGGATGGGTCGGGGCGTCCAGCTCGGACCAGGGCTGCGGGGGCCTTGGGGGGTCCAGAGCAGAGGATCAATGCATAAGCGCCGGGCCGTGAGACCGGGATCCCAGGCATGATAGGCGATAAAAAGCGTTTCTCCGTCCGGGCCTTCGACTAGGGAGTTGTGCCCGGGGCCTAACATGCGGCCCGGCGCGGTCCGTAGCACGCGCGGGCCGATTCCGTCGCTGGTATCGACATAGGGCCCTAACGGCTTGTCCGCTACCGCGAAATCGACGCCATAGCCTTCGGTCTCCCAACGTCCGCCGCTATAAAGGCAAAAATAGCGGCCCTCCCGCTTGACGACGCACGGGCCTTCCAACGTGTGCCAGTCGTAACGATTTCCATACATAAATCGATCGGCTTGGAAACGTTGCCAATCGTGGCGGGCCCTAAGGACTACCCGGCTCTCGCCGGCCAGGCTGGTCATGCCCCGGAGGGCTTGGGCCACCAAGGCGGTGCCGGCGCGTTTCGAGCCCGGCCCCGGAGGCCCGGCGTCGAGGAAATCCGCCGCGAAGAAAAGGTACCAGCGCCCGTCATCATCCCGGAAAGGATGCGGATCGATGGAAAAGAGCCAGTCCGAGGCAGTGGTCAAGGGGATTCCGGTATCATGGTACGGTCCGGTCGGGAGATCCGCGACGGCGACGCGCAAGTGGTGGCCCTGATCCCCGCGCCCCACCGAGTAGTACAGGTAAAATCGTCCCTCGGCGCAAGCCACTTCGGGGGCCCAAAAGGTTTCGCCGAAGGCGGCGCCGAATTCCGGCTTGGCCATGGCGTGGCCCTTCTCTTCCCAATGGATCAAATCTCGGGAGACGAGCAAAGGGAAGATGCCCTGTTTGGCTTCGCCCGTCCCGCCTTCGGCTTCTTCCCGGCCGGTCCCGACCGCGTAGTAGATCCCTTCATGCTTCCATACGAAAGGATCGGCGAAATAGCCGGGGTATACGGGATTGCGGTAGGTTTGCGGTAAGCCTTCAGTATTCGAACTCCACATAGGCTTCCGCCTTTTCCCCGGGAAGGGCCTCGACGACGCGGCAGCGCAGCAAGGCCCGGATTTCCGGATCCCAGGTATCGTACAGGTTACGGGGGACGTCCAAATCCACTTTCAGGGTCCGCAGCCAATGCATGACGTAACCCATCACCACCATGGGCCTTTGCCGTTCGGTGCGGTTGGGGCTGCCCCGGTGCAAGGCGTAGGGCCAGCGCAGGCACAGATCGCCTGCTTCCATGAGGAAGGACTCGATTTTCAGATCGCCGCGCTTGAGCCTCGCGAAGGCTTCCTCCTTGGGCAAGCGATGGGAACCGCGCACCATTTGCAGGGGCCCGTTCTCTTCGGTAACCGCGCATAACGGGAAATTGGCGGCCAAGGCATAGGGCGGCGTGTGGAAATCCTCCCTGAAAAGAGGGCGATGATCGCGATGCAATTCCTGGAAATCCGATCCTAGCACCGGCGTGTCCACCGCCAGTTGCACCAGGGCGTATTCCTGGGCGAAGACCTTGTCGAGCAGGCGTAGCAACGGGGGCGCGGCGAAGACCGCCGCATCGGCGAAGGGGGCCACCCAGGGCAAGGTGACGTAGAAACGCCCGGGCCCGCGCGGAGCCAGGGCTCCCGGGATGCCGCGCCGGCGATCCAGTAGCGCATCGAAGGCTTCGGCCCATTCCCGGATTCCGTTGCGATCGAAAAGCCCCTTCAGGATGCAAATGCCGTCGCGTTCCAAATCGGCGGCCAGGGAATCGAGTTCGGATTCAGGGATATCGCGCGTATGCATGTCTTCCCTCCGCGATCCGTATCAAACTACCAAGCCGCTCATGGCCGCTCGCTGCCGGCCAATTGACGCAGGCAACGCTCCAAGGCGGGCTGCCAAGGGCCCAAGATGCATCCGCGCTCGCTGGCCAAGGCGCTCATGCGGGGCCGGGGCGCTTTCCAGCCCATCTCATCCGTTGGCGTAGCCAACACTTTTTCCGCTCCCGCCCCGATCAGGCTGGCGACCGCGCGCGCGAGATCCGCCCAGCTCGCGGCCCCCGAGTTCGCCACATGCCAGATTCCCTTTTCGCCGTCGAGGAAAAGGTCCAGGGCCGCATCGATCATTTCCGGGATGCAGGTGGGGGAGACCAGGGTATCCCGCGATGCTCTCACGGTTTCGCCCCGCATGAGCCGGTTCCGGAAATCCCACAAGAAGTTGTACCTATCCCAAGGCCCGAAGAACGCGCTGGTGCGGATGACCAAGGCTTCGGGATGCTTCGCGGCGACCAGGCGTTCGGCTTCGGCCTTGCTGCGGCCGTAGACGCCGAGGGGCGCCACCGGATCGGATTCCAGGTATGGGCGGGCGGCGCGGCCGTCGAAAACGAGATCGGAGGAAAAGGTCGCGAAGCGGATGCCGCGCGCGGCGCAGGCATCCGCCAGCAATGCCGCGCCCAGCGTATTTTCGCGCCGGCAACGCGCGGCCTCCGCTTCGGCATCGTCCACCCGCACGAAGCCGGCGGCATTGATCACGCCCCACGGCCGTACTTCCCGGAGGGCCGCCCGCACCGAAGCGGGATTGGCGACGTCCAGTCCGGATCGGTCCAACGACACGCAAGCGATCCCGCGACGGCCGCAGAGATGCGCCACGGCCCGTCCCAAGGTACCCCCGGCGCCGGCGATAAGCAATGGCCTCGACGTACCCCCGGCCCCTAAGGACGCGTCCGCGCTTTCCCCTTCACCGAGGAAACGCCCGGGTCGGTGCCACCACCCGGGCCCATCCGATACCGGATCATCCGGCTGGCGGCCATTCGCCAAGCTCGCGGCTAACGTCGCCAGAGCGGTGGGGCGCGGCGCGGGTCCCCGCACGTCGAAGGCTCCGGGTTCGTAATGACCGCGCTCCCGCGTCACGAGGCAGTCCCAATCGCAGGAGCCGAACAAAGACCATTGGGTGACCGCGCGTAGATCGACGCCTTCGCGGCGGACCGCGCATGCGGCTTCCCAGATCTCGCGCAGCCACCGCAATTGATCCTCGCGGGAACAGCCGAGGTGGGCCTCGGTGACGGCCATGGGCTTCCGGTAGCGGTTCCAGGCTTCGCGCAACAACCCTGTCGGCCCCAGCATGGCGGCTCCATGGACGCGGACGGCCTCCGCATCCACGTAAGCTTGGCGGCCGTTGCCGCCCGGGGCGAGGCCGGGATACTTCCCCAATCGCGGATCGAGCCAACGTTCGCTGGTTACGTAATAGTTGAACCCGAAGATGTCGGGAATGCATGGCGCATCCGAAATGGCCAGAAGCTCCGCCTCTCCTGCGCCCGAGCCCAGCAAATAATCCCAAAGCGGGTGCCCGCGGGAGACTCGCCCGCAGAGCAGATCATAGGAGAGCCATCGTCGTTGGTTTTCGAAATCGGCCTGGTAACCTAATCCCGCGGCGGCGTGCACCATGCCCAAATCCTCGGTTTGCACCAGGCGTGCGGCGGGGGTTATCGTCCTGATGGCGCGCATGCAGAGCGCGATGGCGGCGCATTGGTTCAGCAAGGCCCGCACGAAGCTGCGATCGTCGCGGCCATGGGGATGCCAGTGCCCGTAGAGCCCCGAGAACCGGGCGGTCGTGAGCGGTTCGTTTACCGGGGTGTAAGCTTCGACCCAGGGATAGCGCCGGGCCACCCGTAAGGCGAAGCGGGCCGCGCGCTCGGGGAACTCCGGATCCAGCAGGCCCGTCCAACGGGGCCCGCTGCCATGGTGCAGTAGCCCCACGATGGGGGTCATCCCCAAGGCGCGGATGCGTCCCAGGCGTTCGTCCGGAAAGGACCAATTATCCTGCCCCTGGGCGCCGGGCTCCACCCGCTCCCAATGCACCGGATAGCGGAGGGTCCGGATGCCCAAGCCTGCGATCCTATCCAGGTCTTCCGGCCGTCGATCGTGGCCTTGCAAGCGGAATTGATCGAGGTAGAGATCGCCGACGCGGTTCAAGGTGCATTCGATCCCGCCCCATAATTCCGGGCGGCCGGCAGCATCGGCGCCCGCCTGCGATTGAGTCATACCAGGATGGGCGCGGTTTGCTCTTCCCTGGCCAGTTTTCGATAGCTCGCCAGGGCCTGGGCCACCACCTGGTCCATGTTGTAATACTTGTAGGTCGCCAACCGGCCGACGAACATCACTTCCGGCATGGCGGCAGCCAGGGATTGGTAGCGATGGTAAAGCTCATTATTCTCTTTGCGTGGGACCGGATAATAAGGATCCCCTTCCGCCCGGGGGAATTCGTAAACGATGCCCGTTTTCGGATGCCGTTGTCCGGTGAGGTACTTGAACTCGGTGATGCGCGTATAAGAATGCTCGTTGGGATAATTCACCGTGCCCACCGGTTGGAAAACCTCCTGGTCCAAGGTCTCATGCCGGAACTCCAGCGAGCGATAGGGCAATTTCCCGAAACGGAAATCGAAGAAGGCGTCGATGGGGCCGGTGTAGATCATTTTGCGGAAAGGGATGCTCCCGACCATGGAGCGGTAATCGGTATTCAGCATGACGTGGATGCGCGGATGCGCCAGCATGCGCTGGAACATGCGGGTGTACCCATGCAAGGGCATGGCTTGATAGGTATCGGTGAAGTAGCGATCGTCGCGGTTGGTGCGCACTGGCACGCGCGCCGTCACGGATGCGTCCAGCTCGGAGGGGTCGAGGTCCCATTGCTTGCGGGTATAGCCGCGGAAGAACTTCTCGTACAACTCCCGGCCCACCTTGCTTACCACCACGTCCTCGGAGGTTCGGACGGGGTCGCGATGCTCGGCCACGGATGCGAAGAAGGCCTCCACTTCGGACGGCCTCAGGTTCATGTTATAGAGCCGGTTCACCGTGTCCAGGTTGATAGGGATGGGGACCAATTGGCCGTCCACCCGGGCCAGGACCCTATGCTCATAGGTACGCCAAGCGGTGAAGCGCGAAAGGTAATCGAAAACCTCTTTGCTATTGGTGTGGAAAATATGCGGCCCGTAATCGTGGATCAGGATCCCGGAGTCGTTATAGGAGTCGTACGCGTTCCCGCCGATGTGGGGACGCTTATCGACCAAGAGCACCTTCTGATCGGAGCCCGCCGCCAGGCGCTCGGCCAATACGCTGCCCGCGAAGCCCGACCCGATTATGAGATAGTCATACATGGGCGGCCCTTCCTTTGCCCTGGGCGCGCGCGCCCAGGGCGGCGGCCATAAGGCCGTCCATTTCCGACCAGGTGGCGTCCCAGGAATGCTTAGACAGGAATCGATCCGCCTTGGCCAACCAAGACCGGTTGTTTCGTTGCGCCAAGGCCTTCTCGCAGGCCGCTACGAAGGCCTCCGGAGCGTCGGCGATGTGGACCAGGCCTTCCTTGCCGTACGGATCCACCACGTCGCGGATGGAGGTGGACACCACGGGTTTACCCGCCGCCAGGAACTCCGGAGTCTTGGTAGGACTTATGAAGCGGGTGGAATCGTTATGGGCGAAAGGCATCATGGCCGCGTCCCAGCCCGCCAGATAGCGTGGGAGATTGGCGTAATCCTTACGGCCGAGGTAATGCAGGTTAGGGCGCCGGGGCAGGGAAGAGGGATCGATCTTGCATACCGGCCCCAATAGGATCCAATGCCAATGCGGTCTGGATTCCGCAAGCGCCCCCACCAGGTCGCGATCCAACCGCTCGTCCAGCACGCCGTAGAATCCGATGCGGGGCCTGCCGATGGATTTCTGATCATCCGGATCGGGGCCCCCTTCCCGCGCCTTCCGGAAATGCGCCTTATCGATACTGCTTGGGAAAAGGTGGATGCTCTTATGCATATGTTTCTTGGCCGCGTAGATGCTGGCGCCTCCCGTGAATACCAATTCGGATCGGGCCATTAGGCGATGCTCCATTTCGGCCATCGACGGCGGCGCCCCCTTGAAGGCGGAGAGTTCGTCCATGCAATCGTAGACGACCAGCGCGGGTTTCAGGTGGGAGGTGAAAGGCAGCGCCATGGGGGTGTAATACCACGCCACGAAGTCGCGGATGGACCAGCGCGAGAGCATGCCGTCCACCAGCTCTCCCAGGGCCGCGAAGGTTTTGGCCTCGGAGTAGTCGGCCGGCAGATGCGGGGTCAGCAGCATTACGCCGGCTTCGCGCGCGGCCATTTGCAGACGGGGTTCGGCGCAGGCCTTGTCCCGTACCGGCTCTTCGAAGTAGAAGACGCGGCCCTTGCGCGCGAAGCGGGTTAACAGGTGCTGGGGCCGCTGGAAAACGAAATCCCAGCGCAGATGGGAGAAACAAACGACGTCGCGCCTTCGTCCCTCGACCGCGCTTCCACCCTGGCCCGTGGTCCCATGGCCGGGTTCAAGGATGGCTTTCCAATCGGGCTTTCCATTGTCTTCCAGAATCATGTCTGCTCCTAGGTGCGGCTCCGGGCATCGCCTGCCCGGGCGGTTGCTTTTGGGATAAAGCGTCGTAGGCGGCTATTCCGGATTGTCTTCGGAATCCCCGGGGCCCGGAAGCGCGCGATCCGGGCGATCCGGCGCCACCTCTAAGCCGCGGACCTGCGCGAAGGGCAGGCATTCCGTCCAGTCGAGTTTGGTAGCGGGGACGTTCCTGCCGGCGGGATCCCAGGAATGGGGGGCCTCGGCCACCTCCGTCAGGACCGGCCCGCGCGCCCCTTCGATCTTCGGTGAAATTTCAGGTTTGGTCATGTTAGGCTCCGATATTTCAGAATGCCCTCGGCGAACCGGGCACGACCTGTTGCAGGAACGCCTCCTCCCCCGGTGTCAGGGTCGGATGCATGTCCAGGCACAGGCTTTCCATGGGCAGTATGTGTTTCCATTGCAGCACCAAATCGCTATAGGCCTTCCCGACGGGACGGATTTTGCGGTCGAGATCGAATAGCCCCAAAGGGTTCACGCGATTATTCTCTTCCCGCAGCGCCGTATCCCAATCGATCTGATCCACCAGGCTGTACCAGGTGAAACCCACGATGGGCACCCCATCCTGCTTGAGGCGGATCATGTTGACCCATTCCTTCCAGAGCCAGGCCGCCGCGCGTTCCGAATCCATGAAATTCGTCTCGGTATGCATGACGGGGAGATGGTAGCGTTCGAAGTATTGGCGGGTGATGACGTAATAACCGAAGATTTCGCCCGAGGCCCCTACCGGCCCGTTCTCGGTCACCAGGTGTTCGTTGGTGACGTAATAATCGTTCCCCATGATGCAGCGGGGCTTGAGGCCGTTGCCCATGTGGTGGAACCAATGGTACTCGGGCCTGGTCATGCCGTTGTCCAGCAAGTATTCGTACATGTAGGCGGCCACGTCGAAGCCATAGCAGAGATCCAGCGAGAGGAAGCGCTTCTGGTTGAAATGCTCCGCGCGATCGAAAGCCGAGGGCCGTTCTGGATGGAAGTACTCGGTGGATTCGCTCTGGATGAAGATTACCTCGGGCTGCCGGCGGATGATATCGGCTTCGGCCAAAAGGTTGGCCTGGGCCAAGTGCTTGAGGGCGGTGACGAAGGCCCGGTCGGAAGTGAGGCATTCGTTCCACCATCCCCATTGCGCGGAGAATGTGGCGGTGATGAAGATTTCGTTGACGGGGGTATAGAAACGGACCCATGGATACCGGGACGCGAAGGCGGCGGCGTATTCCGAGAAGAGCCGGGGCCAATCCGGGTTTTGGAAATCGCCTACCCAGTCCGGCACGCCGAAATGGCAGAGGTCCACGATGGGAACGATCCCCAGTCGCCTTATTTCCTCGATGGCGGCATCGGTGAATCCCCAATCGTAACGGCCGGGGCCGAGATGGGCCAAATGATAGGGCGGGCCCCAACGGAGGTATTCCAAGCCCAGTTCCCGCACAAGGGCGAAATCCTCCTTAAAGCGGAGATAGTGCCCGGTTTTTTCCATTTCATCCACGCGGGCTTTTTTGCCATCCTTCGCTCGGATCGTCGGATAACTATTCTCAATTCCGGTGGCGAACATAAAGGGCCTGGACCCGGGATGGTGTTGGGGGCGATTACGTCGGGCGATTGGTTCCATGGTCGGCTTTTTCCCCGGTGCGGCTTCGCGGGGAAGCCTCATCGTTCAAAATAAACTCCCCCGGAATGGGGTGCGGATTTATCCCGGCCGCGTCCAAACCGCCGCCCGCTGTCCCTCGGCGGCCCATGCGAGTATTTTCTGATCAGCGGCCTTTTAGCCGCGCCTATCCCGGGAAGGGCGGTCCTATGATTCAGGATGGACCCCGGAACGCGCGGGAAGCCGTACTGCGCGGGTTCGCGGAGGCCACCGGGCATGAACCAGGAATATTGGTTGAATCGCCCGGTCGCGTGAACCTCATCGGGGAACATACCGATTACAACGGCGGCTGGGTGCTCCCCTTCGCGATCGACCGCCATATCGTCGTCGCGGCGGCCCATTCCGCCGGTCAGATCGGCTTGATCGCCGTCGATCGCGGCGAATCCGCGCGGTTCGCCCCGGACGATCTTCCCTCTCCCCGCCGCGGCCATTGGTCCGATTACTTGGTAGGGATGCTGGCCGAATTCCGCGCGGCCGGTTTTCCCGTGCCAGCCGCGGAATTCGCCTTCGCGGGGGACATCCCCGCGGGAGGAGGCCTTTCCAGCTCGGCGGCCTTGGCCACGGCGATGGGCCTGGCTTTGGATCGCCTGGCCGGAACGGGCCTGTCGCGCGAGACCATTGCGCTTATGGCCCAGGCAACCGAGCACCGGTACGCCGGGGTCCGTTGCGGCATCATGGACCAGTACGCGGTTCTGCTTTGCCGGAGCGGGCGCGGGATCCTCCTCGATTGCCGTACGCTGGAATGGCGCCATGTCACGATCGCTCCGGCGGGCCACCGTTTCCTGCTCTGCAATTCCATGGTGAAGCATGAGTTGTCCTCCAGCGCTTACAATGATCGGCGTCGCGAATGCGAAGAGGCCCTCGGAATTCTGCGGAGGCTTGAGCCGGAATTGCCGGATCTCCGAGGCTGCACCCGAGGGCTTTTGGAACGGAGCCGCTCTGCCTTAGGAGGGATCCGCTATCGGCGCGTGCGCCACCAAATCGAGGAGAACGCCCGGGTGCTGGCCGCCGAGGCCGCGCTCAGGTCGGGCGATCCGGCCGCTCTCGGTACTTTGCTTTCCGCTTCCCACGCTTCCCTGGCGGGGGATTTCGAGGTGTCTTCTCCGGAGCAGGACTTCTTGGTCGCGACCGCGCTGGCTTGCGACGGCGTGCGCGGCGCCCGCATGACCGGAGGCGGATTCGGAGGCAACATCATCGTCCTGGCGGCAGAAGCTTCGGCCCATGCGGCCGCGGTCAGGCTTAAGGAGGCCTACGGCAAAGCCTTCGGGATGGATCCGGAAATCATGGAGTGCGCCCCCTCGGATGGGGCACGGGTGGAGCTGGAAAACGAACCGGCGCGGATCGCCTAGCGCGTCCGCGGCCGGGCCTTTTGCCGTGGCTTTAAACCGGGATCTTATTCGCGGCCAGATGGGCCGGGCGGAGCAAGTCCACCACCGATTTGACGGGATTGAAGATATCCACGGGCGCTTCCATGAACACCGTATTCCAATGCGCCATGGACCCGTTCCACAGCCCCGGCAATTCCAAGGCCCGCAAAGCCCTGCCGTCTTTCGACTTCGTAGTGATAAATCCGGCTTTCGGATCCCGGAAACGTCGGAGGTCGTAGGGCTTCCCGCGCGGATCCAGCAAGGAGCAGACGAGATCGGTGGGATTGAAGAAGCCCGCCTGCGAGGCGATGGATCTCTGGGAGAGGGAACGGGAATCGACCTGGGGCGTTTCCACGATCTGCAAGGTTAGGGAGCCGTCGTGGCCGCGGACCCAAAACGGCCCGCCTCCCGGTTCGCCGCGGTTCTCGACCATGGCGCAGACGCGCATGGGCCTATCCAAAAGCGCCGTCAGACGATCCCGCGCCTCCGCGCGGGCGTCGCCGTTCTCGTCCCGCAATGCGTGCGGCAGGACGGTACCCAGCTTCCGGCAGAGGCGGCCGGCGGCGCGGATGCTTTCCGCATCCGGACCGGATCTTAGGGCTTCCAATTGATGGCGAACCTCCCTTTGCAGGCGTACCAACATCCCGCCCATGGCCCGGCGGAAAGAAGTATGGGGACCGCGTAGCGCATCGGGAACGATATTGTCGATGTTCTTGATGAATACCAGGTCCCCGCCGCAGCGGGCCAGGTTGTCGAGCAAAGCGCCATGGCCTCCCGGCCGCGAGACCAATCGGCCTCGTTCATCCCGGAAGGGTTCGCCGTTTTCGTCGGCAGCCAGGGTGTCGGTGGAGGGGTCCTGAAAGGAAAATCCGACCTCGAAATGGGCTTTGCCAGCGAGGGCGCGGCATGAGCGTTCCAGTTCGGCGGCGAAGGCCGGGCGCTTGTCCGTCGCGATGGTGAAATGCAGTCGGCATACGCCGCGACCATCGCGCACCAAGTCGACCGCTTCGGAGAGATGCTCGGAGAATGCGGTGCGCGAACCATCCGGGCCCATATGGAACGGGATCAAGGCTTTGGGACGATCCGCAAAACCTAGTCCCTCGGGATCAAGCAAGGCTGCCAGGATTTCATGGTAATCGCCGGTTTGGGCGAGATGATCAAGATCGTGGCCACGTTTGCGCAAGGCTTCGCGTAAGTCTCCCGCGAAGGGCGATACGTCGAGGCCTTGGAACCAGGCCAGGAATTCGATGGCGGTGGGATTCCCGTCGAGGGATTCCCTGGCCAAGGCCGCCAGATCCGGCCTGTCCGGCCTTTGCCGAACGACCTGCAAGGCCTTGAACATCCGGGTGGCCGCGCCGCTCGCCGGTACGAATTGCATGGCGCGTCCGGTGGCGGCGGCTTGGTCATATTCCCGGTTCAGGTCATGCAGTTGGCCGGCATCCTGCGAGACGATGCCATCGCCGGGGGAGCAGGCGCGATCGAGCTCGGAGAATTGTTGGCCGCGGCGGAAGGCTTCCATGTCGGCAAGGGCCTTGGCCTCGTCCATGCCGAGGCGCCGCAAGTGATCGCGGTCGCTGGGCGTGAAGGGTTCCATTTTTCCTCCGGGATCCCAGCGAAAATAATTTCCCCGGTCCCGCCGCGCCAGTCGCATGGGAGAAGGCGACACCGGCCCGTCCCTAAACAGGGGGCAAAAAAAAGGAGGCCAGATGGGCCTCCTTCACCGCGCCAAGCGCGTCTCTTCCGATTCGCTTCCGGACTATTTCTTGGTCGAGTCCGGCTTTGCCGCCGAAGGCTTGGCCGCATCGGGTTTGGGCGCGCTTCCCGTCGCTGCCGGCTTGGAATCCGCTTTAGGTTGCTTGCCCGGGGAGGATTTGCCCTTGCCGGAATCCGGGGCCACGTAGCCGCTATCGCCTTCCAGCACGGGCATCAATTTCCCGCCGCTGCGGATGTTTCGGATCATCCAATCCGCATCGTCGGAAAGGTCGCTGGAGGGGTATTGCGACAGCATCTTCTCGAAGTCGCGCACGGCCGCCGAATCGTTCTTCAGATGTTCGGCGTGGATGAATCCCACCATGAACATCGCCTTGTAATTGTTCGGGCTCTTGGGGTAGAGGTACGACAAGCGGCGGTATTCGCTCATGGCCTGCTGGTACTTCTCCTGCTCGATGTAGATCTGGGCCAACCCGAAGCAGATGGAATCCTGCAGCGCCTCGTCCTTCGGGAATTCCGTCCTCAGGCGTTGGTAAAGATCTATCGCTTGGTCCAGCTTCCGATCATAATGGAGGTTCTGGGCCTGCTTGTAGGACTCCTGCGAATTCTTGATCTTCGCGGGGAGCAGGGTGGGATCCAATATCACGACCTGGAATTCGCGCATCAGCTTTTCGGTCTGCTTCTGCGCGGACTTGGCGTAGGCCTCGTTCTTCAGGTTCTGGAATACCTCGTACTTGGACTCTTCGAAACTCAACGGAATGGTATCGCGGCGATAACGCTCCGGATTGGTCTTGTACTCGATGTCGAAATCCTTGGGATCCAAGGTGAGGAACGCGGCGATATCCTTGGTGTACTTGTGGAAATCCTTCTCGGTCGAATCCTTGGTGAAGTAGTCGCGATTGGCTTCGAAGGTCCGCTTGAGGGTGGCCGAATCCAGCCCGCCGTTGCGGGCCAGGATGGAATCCTGGTAGATCTGGGCCCAGTAGTTGATCTTGTTCTCCTCGCGCTGGGCCATGACTTTGATGTCATCGTTCAGGCCCACGGATTTGGCTTCCATCGAAGCGAGGTGCCAGGTGAGCAGGTAATCCAACAGGGCGTCGCGGGTATACCGCTCTTGCATGGAAGGCGGGATCTCCTGACGTAGGAACAGGATGTCCTTTTCGCGGATATTGCCGCCCTTCCAGGTCGCCAAGGTATCCTCGGGCTTGATGGTCGTGGTCCGCTCCGAATTCCAATCCAGCTTTACCAGGACCCGGACGCGATCGAAAGGCTTCTGCTGCTTGGGGAGCTTCTTGGTCAACCAGAACAGATGCCACTTCTTGGTGTCGGGATTCTGGATGGGCTCACGGAGCAACCCTTGCTTGAGGGTATCGAGAACCGTCCACAAGTTCGGCATTACGCCGATCCCGTCCGGCAGGCAATGGTCGCGCTTGATTATGCCGATGTAGCCCTGGGTCGGCTTGGTCCAGGAGTTCTCGTCGATTTGGGCGGCCAGTTTCTTGAATGCCTCCAAATCCTTGATGTCCTTGGCGCGCTTGTTCAGCAAATCCTTGTTCTTCGATTCGATGTGGTACACCTCATACGTCTCAGGGGAGATGTATCCGTCCTTATGCTCCTCGTAGTACTTCTGGAGTTCGGCCAGGGTGGCCGTGTCGCGCTGGCTACGCAGGACCACGCCGTATTTGGCCTTGAGGCGGGGCAGAAGGCCTTCCGTCAGCTTGGATTTATACAGGACCAGATAGTCGTCCCCGACCTGCTTGCGGATCGTTTCCAGCGGGGGGACATGGGCGGCGACGCAGCTATCCGCCTTGAGGAGCATCCAGGTGCTATCCTTCTTGATGGGCTTGGAGACGGCTCCGACTTTCAGCTTGGTCTCATCGTTGAAGAACAGGCTATCCGCATTGATCTGCCCGATATCCCACAGCACGTCGCCTTTGACCTGGCGGCCCACCTTGCCTTTGTTCGCCTTGCTGGCCTGGTGCACCGACCACTTGGCGGCGGCGGCGCCGAAATCCATGCCTCCCGCCACGGCCTTGGCCGCTTCTTCGGCGGTCTTACGGTCCTTGGCTTGTATCAGGGAGAGATCGCAGAACGCCTTTTGCTCATAACGCTTGGTATTGGCCTGGTAGAAGGAATCCAAGGGCGCTTTCGCGATCGCCATGGAATCGCCCACCCGGGGACGCTCGGCCTCGAAGGGGAGAACTTTGCCGGAATCGCCGGTGAACATCTTGGGATGCGCCTGGTAAAAGGACCTCAGTTCGTCTTCCGTGAAGCCATCGTTCTCGCCCAGGAAGGTCTGGGTATAGGTCTGGGTCACGATGCGTTCGTCGATCAGCGCCTGGCGGGCGTTGAGATCCGGATCCTTCCCGTAGCGGGACTTCAGGGCGGCCATCGACTGCAGCTTCTGGTTGAGCATGGTCTCGAACTGCTTGCGGCGCGCTTCCGGGTCCTTCTTCAATTCGGCTTGCCGGTCCGGGGGCATGGTCTTGAGCATGAAGTCGAAATCGTTCTCGGTATAGCTCGTCCCGCCGATCTTCGCCAGGACTTTGCTGCGGTCCTCCCGTTTGCCTTCGCAGGCCACTAGCGCTAATAGGGGGAGAATACACAGGATACGCTTCATAATCGTCCTTTGTGCTGTGAAAAGGGAAATCCCGAAAACCCCGGGGAGACCCCGGAACGGGCGATAAGTTAGTAAAAAGGGAAGTTCAAAACCCGCGAAGGGAGGGGGGCGAAGGCAGGGTAAAGGGTAAAGGGTACAGGGTTAAGGGTTTAGAAAATTAAAAGGAAGAACGAATAAGGGGGCCTAACGCCCCCCTATACCCTTAACCCTGTACCCTTTACCCTTCTCCGTAATTGGGACTCAACGCTTCGACAGGGAGGCGATAGCCTCTTCCACGCTTTCGTAAATATCCAACAGCGTGTTCGCCCCGATGATCTCGATGATCTCGTACACGTTATCGTTCACGTTGGCGATCTTGAAGCAACCGTTCTTTTCCTTTGCGGTCTTGCTGAAATGGAGGAGGATGCCCAGGCCCGTGCTGTTCACGTAGCGGAGGTTGCGGAAGTCGGCGACGATCTGCACGTAACCGTCCCGGATCAGCTTGGTCACTTGGTCCAGGGTCGACTCCACGTTGGTGGCGTCCAGGTCTCCCATGCACTTGATCAGTTTTCCATGCGGGACGTTTTCCAGGTCCGAGATCTGGAGTTCGATTTGGGTGTCCATGGTTAGCTATCCTCTCGCATTTTCATTATTTTCACTTCCGTACCCGCATTGTCGATGGACACGTTGATGGAGTTGCTGATCAGCTTCACGAGCGCCAGGCCGCGTCCCCGGGTTTCCCCGCCCTTGGAAGCCTCTTGGTTCGCCTCCACGGCGTACTTCAACTGGGTGGCCTTGTCCATCAATGTCTGGTTGCGAACGAGCAGCTCGAATTTGCGACGATCGATGCGCAGTTCCACGGAAATGCCGGATTGGGAAGCGTCGCCATGCTCGATGGCATTGTTGGCGATCTCGTCTACGATGGTTTCGATGCGGAAGGAATCCCGCGAGGTGTAGCCTTTTTGCCGGGCGATGCCGGCGATGAAACGGCGCACGGCAGGCACCGCCTGCAGCTTGGGAGGCAAGGTGATGGAAACCACTTGGGCCGTCTGGGTGTACTCCCAATGGTAATGGTTGTACGCCGTGTGCGTGTCCGGATAGAACTGGAAGATCTTGTCGGCGCCCATCTGGATGAGTCGCTCGCGCAAATCGTAGTTCAGGCCGACGATCACCATGTTGCCGCCCTGCTCGACCAAGCGGAGCTTGCATCCCATCAACTCCCCCAGGAAAGGGGAGGAGACGAAAGTGACGTTCTCCATCAAGGCGATGATGAAGAATTTCTTGGAGTCGATGATCTCCTGGAAGATCTTGCTGGTCGCTTCGCAGTCGCTGGCGTTCAGATCGCCTTCGAAATGCAGGAGTACGATGCGATCGTCATGGGAGCTGATCTGCTGGGTAATCCTCATACGTCGCTCTCGTAGAGGAGCTTTTCGCGCGGGGAGCGGGAATCTTCCGGATCCTTCGTCTTCACCACGTGCACCTGGGTCCGCCCGTCCTCGCCTACGTCGATCTTGATTTCGTTGGAGAGCATCTGGACGATGACCAGGCCGCGGCCTTTCTTCTTATCGCCCGTGGAAGGCTTGGGGCTGTAGACCGCGCGCTTCAGGTTCTCCAGGTTCTGGCGCGATCCGCCCTGGTCCTGCACGGAAAGGCTCATGGCCGCTTCCTCGAACTTCGCCCTTAAGGTGAGCGAGCTATGCACGTCCTGGGAGCCGTGCAGGATCCCGTTGGTGGCCAGTTCGTCCACGATGATCTCGGTGCGGAAGCAGAATTTCTTGGAGAAGCCTTCTACGCGGGCCATTTCGGCGACGAATTGGCGCAGCGGAGGGATGTATTCGAGGTCGCATGGGAACCGGACCGAGTATTCGATCGCCGTTTCGCCCTTGGGCTGTCCAGGCTGTGCGTGGCTATCCAAACATGACCCCTCTCGATGCCGGGGTATAAAGTAATACCCCGCGGGTTGATTGCAAACCGGAATTCCGGGATCCGATTTCTCGAACGAACCGCATTAGGCCTTCTTCCGCCCCAGCTCGGCGTCCATGCGATAGACCATCGCCATGATCTGGGCCACCACTTCGTACAACTCTTCGGGAATGCTTTGGCCCACTTCCACGTCCGACAAAAGTTCCGCGAGCTCTCCGTCGGGATGGATGGGGACGCCCAGATCGATCGCCTTCTTGACGAGAGCCTGGGCCAACGCGCCTTTTCCGGATGCGACCACCAGCGGGGATACGTCCTCATCCTGCCTGTACTTCAAGGCCACGGCGAGTTTCAGCTTCTGGTGGAATCCGGGATCGGCAGCGGGCATCGTCCCGATTATACCATCGGGCCGCGCAGGGAAATCAGGGCCATTAGGCGAGGCGAGGGCCGGTGGGAAGACCTGCGGGATCAGGGAGGCCGGAGGCACGGCCTTATTAGTAATTTGAGTCCGATTCGCCGCCCATCCCCGGTCGGAGCGGCTGGACCGGACCTTTATCGGACAAGGCGTAGATGGGGACTCTTAAAGCCGTTTGGTTCAACCGGTTGCGACTTTGCGGGGCCGAACGGTGACTCGCTCCCGCCGTCTCTGGCTTTGGGGTTTGGCGCTGGCCCCCGTAGTTCTCCTGTCCGCGGGGTATGTTCTGGCCCGGGCATGGCTGAACCATCATCTGCAGCGGGAGATCGCCTTCGGGGAATACCGTCTGCGAATGGTAAACCCGGCCCTGGACTGGAGCTTGGATTTCTCCGCCGACTCCATCGATCTCGCTTCACCCGGCGTGCGGGTGGGGACGGGACCAGTGACCGCGGCGGTCCGCATCTGGAATTCCATCGCCAGCATCAAGCCGAGCATCAAGATCGGGACCGACACCGTGCAGGTGGGATTGGCGGCCCGCAATCCCGATGCGCCTTCGCGAAAGCGCAATCCGAAAGCGCCACCGATTTTCCCGAACCTACGCCTCCCTTTCGAGTTTCGCGTTTCGGCCCGCCGCCTCGATCTCCGCATCGCGGGACGGGAATTGGCGGCAGTACTGGAGCCCGCCATGTTCTCGCAAGGGCCGAAGGGAATCGGTTGCGAATGGTCCGGCCTCGAATTCCCCCCGCCCCTGGCGCCGCCCCCGGCGTCGCCTCCGGACACGACCCGTTCCCCCGCGGCGACTCGGATCGGATACGCCGCGCCCGGGCACGCTTCTGCCCGTTGGTTCGGAAACCGCGTGCGATACCAAGCCCAGTTGGAGGACAGCCTGGGGGATTTCGCGCGTTGGGAAGGCGAGCGTCGCAAGTCCGATCTGCGCGATGGCCGCGACTCCCTGGAAGCCCGCTTGGGGGGATTGCGGATCCTCGCGCCTTGGTTCCGGCGCGGTCCGCCTGGCTTCCGCGATCTTTACGTGAACGGCTCGATCGGGAGCGGTGAGCATCGCACCCTTAAGGCCAAAGTGATATTCACAACGCCGCCCGTCTGGGTCATCGCGCGCCAGCGCGCGGAATTGAAATTGGAAATGGCCGATTCCTTGGGACGCATGACGTTGGCGACCCATGGACCATCGGGAGAAGTCGTGTACTTACAAGGCCGCTTCCGCGCTCCCATGTCGGATAGCGGCGGCTTGGCAGCGTTGTTGCCCCGCCTGAGCGGGGAATTCGCCGGATACAGCCGCAACGTCCGCTTCCGCATCGGCCGTTTCATCTTGCCTGGCGACGCGGAGATCCGGAAACTGCGCCTATTGCCAGGGCCCACCCTGGAGGCGCAAGTCCGTACCCGCGACAGCACGGTCGCGGAGGGCCGGCTCTTCCGCCGACCTGATTCATCCTGGGCCGTTTCCTTCGAGGGGAAACCCTCGCCCCGGGAAGCCTGGGCCCTGCGGTGGACGGACACCAATCTCGCCTATCGTTCGGCACGGGTAAAAGGCGAAGCCGGGCGCGAGGGATTGCACGTGGAGGCATGGGTCAATCAGGTCCGGGCCTATGGGTGCATCGCCGATTCCGTGTACGCCTCCCAGGCCGTCGACAAATCCGGCTACTATCTGCTCGCATCACGCATTTACGGAAAGGAGGCCGTATGGCCCGTGGAGGGGCAGGTGCTCTGGAAGCGCGTGGTCGCTCCGGGACCGGTCGGAGCCCCGGTGCCGCCAGGCGCCGCGGCCCCAATCGGAGCTACGCTGCCGGGCGGCAATGCGGTGCCGGGCGTCCGGCACCATCATCAGGTGTCGTTGGTATTCCGTACGCAACATGCACGTTACGGTGCGGCGGAATTCGCCATGCCTAGCAGAGGCGATTTGCGCGTGCGCGTGGACAATCTTTCGGCCCAGAAGCTGCCGTACGCGCGCCTTCCCCGCCTGATGGCCCTGGCCCCCGTGGTCACCGGGAGCTTCGCTTGGGATATCCATGCGCGCACGGGCCAGGTGGACGCGGATGCGGCCTTGGCCTTTGCCGGCCAGGATCTGCAGGTGCGCGCGAAATCGCGCTGGGACGCGGCGCTGCTGACGCTAAACGGTTTGGACGTCACCTTGGCGGGATCCACCGTCCGGCTCCAGGGCGCCGCGCGCATGGGCGGGCGGCAATTCTGGCAGGCGGGAAAACTGCGCCCCGGCGACATCCGTTCCCTTTCGATGGAAGCCCATCGCTTCGACGCCGCGCGGCTCGCGCCCTTCGCGGGCCCGTCCTGGCCGGTGGCACGCGGGATCCTGGACGGGCGCTTTTCCTACTCGGATTCGGAAGGGTTCGGCGGAAGCTACCGGATCGACGATTTGGATTTGATCCCGCTCCGAAAACGGGCGGCCCTTCCGCAGGTGGTTCTCGAAGGCCGGGGCGCGAGCGTGGTCCTGACCGTCCGCACGGTTTCCCCCGCCTATCCTTGGCTCAATGATAGCCTGCGCGCCGAAGTCGCCGACATACTGGGGGGCGCGCCGGCCATTAAGGTAGATGGCGTTTCGGAAGACGGCCTTACCGTACGGTTCCGGGGCCGCGCCGACGGATTGCGAAGCATGGACGGGTCTCTCGCGGTTTCCGGAAAGGCAACCTTGCCGGGAGGGGCGGGGGAGATTCGCGATCTGCGCCTGGGCGGGCATGTTTCCAGCCCCTTTAGCGGCGGCGTGCTGAGGGGAATGACGCTGGACTCCGGCTCCTTCGCGGGACGCTATGCCATACCCGGGCTCGATACCCAATCTTTCGGCGGCACGCTCTCGTTGCGGGGAGGCCGCTTGCTGATCCAGGATCTGCATGCTAACGATAGGCGCGGGCCGACCTTGGCCGGGGAGGGGGAGTGCGATCTCGCCGGCCCCCTGCGGGTAACGGCCCGGTTACGTGGCGACGACCTCGCCCTGTCCTGGCCGGGCGTCCAGAAGATCGTACTGCGCGGCGCGCAGGCTTCCATCCGGATCGATTCCGCTGGCTTGGCCGCGGAGGCGAGCGTGGATCGCGCCGAATTCGCCGCCTCCCGGGCGCCCATCACCATCCGCGGCAACCTGGAAGCCATGCAGATCGCATATCTCCAGCCGCCCGCGCCGAAGGGCGAGAAGGGGGATAAGGCGCCCGCGCCCGGTCCCGAGCTCCATGTAAAGGCCCGCCTCCAGAACTTCCTTTTCAAGCACAAGATCGGATTCCGCGAGCTCCAGAAATCCATCGGCAAGGTCAAGGTGGACAAGCGTAAACGGCGGGCGAAACCGATCGACCTCCAGCTCAACCTGGAAACCGCGGGGGCCAACAACCGTATCGAGACCGACGTGCTGCGCATGGCCTTCGCGGGCGATCTGGCGGTCCGCGGGGTCTACCCCTACACCCTGCTTAGCGGCGAATTCTCCTCCCTGAAAGGGGAGTTGGGCCAGACCAGCCAGTCGTACGACATCACCGACTTCGACCTCAAGTGGCAGAACGCCACGGTGGAGGAAGGCAAGGTGAGCGTGGAAGGCCGGAAGAAGCTTCGCATCAATTGCAAGCCCGAAACGGAACGCACCTGCAACGTGTACGTTAAGCTCGCCGGCCGCCTGGACGAGATGGCCTTCACCTACGATACGGATTGCGGGGCCAACAGCGGGGAAACCTTGGAGCCCACCGCGCTCATCAACTCGGTCAACCGCGGATGCTGGTCCGACGAAGACGTGGCCGGCGCGGGCAATGGCAATTACCGCGAGGCGGTCGTCGCCTTGCTTGAACCCACCCTCAACGAAAAGCTCACCAGCGTAGGGGAGAAATTCACCGGCGGCTGGATCAAGCGCACCTCCGTGACGGGAATCGGATCAACCGTGGCGCGCGATACCACGGGGAACGAGCCCTTGGCCCTGGGGGTCGAGACGAAGGAGAAATGGGGCGTAAGCGTCAAGGCCAGCGCGGGATATCACCCCGAAAAGCGCGAAGACAATACCACCTGGGAGAGCAAGGTGGCCGTGCAATGGCGCCCGCCTTTGGAAAAAGCCTCCGGGAATTCGGAATGGAAGCGGCGCGTCCGGGATCGCGTGACCCTGGAAGCCTCCGCCGAAACGCGGCCGGAAGAAAAAGTCACGAACGAGAATAAGGATGCGCGCATGCAAGTTGGGCTGCGCTACCGTTATAAATTCTGGAAACTCTGGTAAGCCGTTTGCACCCGAACCGATCCGTTCCCGCGCGCCTCCTATTCCGTATCGCGGTCCTGTCGCTTTGGGTCCATGCCGCCTATGGCGCACCCGTCTTATTGAGCGGTAACGATAACGTGTCCCGCAGGAAGATCGAATCGGCCTTGACCGTTCCCGACCGGCCTTCCGCGCTTTCCCAAGAGGACTGGGAGGATTGGGTCGACGATGCCGCCCTTTCCATAACGGATCTGTACGGGGACATGGGGTACCTGGACGCCGCGGTGAAGATCGAACGGATCGCCGCCGACAGCGCGGGCGTAAGGCCCCAGGACGATCGCATCCGCATCGGGATCCGCGAAGGCGGACGATACCATTTCGGCTCCGTGACGGTGGCCGCGCCCGCAGGCTCCCCGCACGTGATCGATCCCGAACGCTTGCAATCCCGCCCGGGCCGGCCCTTCGAGAAGGAATTGGTATTCCGCGATCGCAGCAAGCTCCTGAACGCGTACGGCGACCGCGGATTCCTGCATGCGCGTTCCACCGAGAGATTGACCCCGGATACTTCCGCCAAGGCGGTGAATCTGGAATACGAAATCGACCCGGGACCCGCGGTCGTTCTCGACACCTTGATCTTCCGCAATCGTCGCGAAGACGATTCCACCGGCAAAGCCGGTATCACCAGTACCCGATTGCTGCGGACCTTGTTGGGCTTGCATCGGGGGGACACCGCTAGCCTGGCGGCGATTTCCGCCTATGAACGCAAGCTCAAGGCCTCACGCGCCTTCAACTACGCGCGCGTCCACGACAGCCTGCTTCCCGGCGGCGGCAGCGCGCTGATCCTCACCAGCGAGGAAAGGGTACCCGGCGAGGCCGACGGATCCGTTTTCCTGGAAACCCAATACGGCGCGGGGGTGGCGCTCAATTGGGGCCACGGCAACATGCTGGGAAATCTACATGAGGGGAAGTTGGGGGGATCGGTCGCGCAGCGTAAGCAAAGCGTCTATCTGGGTTACGCTTCGCCCCTCTTCTTCGGCACCCTGCTTCGCTTTGATGACGACTTGGTCGCCAACTGGTACCAGGACAGCCATCTGCAAAACGGCGTCGGGCCCTATAAAGGCGATTTCGACATCACCAATTCCAGCAAGCTTTCGCGGGTCTTCTCCTCTTGGTCCCGGGGCTTAAGCAATACCGAGTTGGCCGGGGAAAGCCAGCGCGAGGATTCCTCCCACGTCAATCGCTCTTTCAACCTCAACTTCATCAACACGGCCTTTTTCACTTTCCTCGATGCCCCCGCCAATCCTGGTAAAGGCGCGCGTTGGGCCCTCACCTGGGGCAATGGCGGAACCTTCGTCAAAGGCGGCAGCATCGATGTCCCCCTTTCCGATCGACACAATTGGCTGGAAATCGAGAGCGCCTACTTCCTTCCGGCATCCGAACACGTCAAGCTGGCGTTCCGGTTGGACGGCGGACGCTTCTTCGGGGCGGGCGAGCAGAACTCCGAGCGCTTTTTCCTGGGCGGCCCCCGTTCGGTGCGCAGCTATGGATGGCGGCAAATCTGCCCGGAGAAGGACAGTAACGGGGTTTGCCGGACGTCCGGCGTCGAGCCAGCCTATTACCTGGGTTCGTTCGAGATCCGCGCCAATCCTTTCACTCCAGCCTTCATCAACCCGGAGGGGCGATGGGCCTGGTTGTATGGACTGCAAGTGGTCCCTTTCACCGATTACGGAGAGGTATGGGAAGTGGGAAGGAAAGTCACGGAGACGGGGAAGGGACTGGCTTTTGGCCTGGGATTACGCTATTCCCTGCTGTCCATCTTCAACTTCAGGATAGATTACGCGGCCGATAACTGGCAAAGAACGCATTCCCAATGGATTCTCGATTTGGCCCAGGCCTTCTAGCGGCTGCTTCCGCCCCCGGATCAGTCGATTTTTCTTCCATTCTGAGTATATTAATACACGATTTGTCCCGATCATCACCCTTTGGAGGAAGCATGGCCCTTGCCAAGAAATTGCACCTATTCGGCGCCGCCTTGATCCTGGCGCTGGCCCTACCGGGCCTCTCGCGCGGAGAGGTGAAGGGGAGCTGCAGCCAAGACGCGGATAACCCCCCGGCCCGCGGTCAGATGGGATCCGTTAGCGTCATTACCACCCCGGAAAAGGCCGTTGTCTCCCTCAACGGGGAGAGGCTCGGGATCACTCCCGTCGACACCGCATATCCCACCGGACGCTACAGCCTCATCATCATGCTCAATGGCGAAGAACTGGTGAAGGAGCGCATCAACGTTTGCGCCGGCGAGAAGACCACCTGGGAAGGCCCCTTGAAAATGCCTTACGGTAGCGTGGCCGTGAAAACCAATCCCTTGAAGATCAACGCCATCGTCTACGTGGATGGCGAACAGGTGGGAACCACCAAGGGCGGGGTCCTGACCATCAACCGGCTCGAAGCCGGCACGCGCGTCTTCAAGATCACCCACGGGAAAAGGCGCAAAGAAATGTCCGTGAACGTTCTTCCCGAAGAGACCGTCGATTTGAACGTGGATCTTAAGTAGGAGCCGACTCTCAAGTCGGGAGAATCCCAGGCGACGTTCTAAAAAGCCCCTCCGCGCCATGCGGGCGGGCTTTTTTTCCAGGTGCACCGGGCAGGGCGCAATCGCCTTGAATAATTGCCTTGGATTTCAGTTGGGGAAAAGTGGAGGCGACAAGCGGATTCGAACCGCTGAATAAAGCTTTTGCAGAGCTCTCCCTTACCACTTGGGTATGTCGCCGCGAGCCTGAAGTTAAAAAAAGCTAGCGGAAAATCAATTAAATCACGCTATCCAAGAGTCCAAGCGTCGGTACTTTTTTCAATTACCGGACCTCTTTTCCCGGGCATTGTCTATTTTAAGGGGAAATGGCATACAAGCTGAAAACCCGATTGATGGCGCGTGCACGACCTGGCGCATGCGGATGGGCCGCGGCTTGATGAAGCGCATCCTGCTCCTGGCGTTAGCTATGTGCGGCAGCATGCCATGGGCCTCAACTTCCCCTTCCGATTCTCTCCGCGGCCTCGGCCGCATCGCCGTCTTGGATCTGGTGGATTTGACGGACAATACCCAGAAGCCCGAGTTCTCGGATGCCTTGAGGGCCGCTCTTTCGGCGGGCGGTACCTGGGCCGTTCTCCAGAGGGACTCCGTTTCCAAACGCCTCGGCGAATTCAATATCAATCCCCGCCAAGGCTGCAATAATCCCCAATGCGGTTTCGATATCGGGAACGTGGTGCAGGCCGAGTACGTGGTCTACGGGACGGCCACCCCCTTGGCTTCGGTGGAAGCGGTCTCCCTTAAGCTGCTGCACATTCCCACGGCCCGGATCGTTTGGACCAAGGTGCTGGAAGCGGATGGGACGACGGACGCGGATCGCCAACGCTCGCTGGAGAAGGCGTTCGCCGCCTGCGCCGCCGAGATCGCCAAACTCAAACCCGACACGGAAAAGGGCAAGCACGGGAAATCCCTGGCCGTCTTCGATCTGAGCGAGAACTCCCCCCAGTCGCGCGCTTTCTTCGAACGGGTCTGCACCCGCATTTACGGCAATCCGGCGTACGATCTCATGAGCCCCACCGAGCTCGCGGAGTTGCTATCGGCGCTGGAGATCAATAAGTATTCGGTGACGCCGTCCCTCGAGAACATGATCGGGTTGGGGCAGAAGTTGGGAGTGTCCAGCCTCCTGTATTCACGCCTTTACCGGGATGGCCGCAGCTACGTTTACCGTCTGGCCATGTACGATGTCGCCGCCAAGTCCCTGGTCCTCGAGTTGCCTCCGCAACCCTCCGAGGATCTGATTAAACTACTGGACTACGAAAAGGTTTTTTTCAATACTCTGTTCAATAAGGAAAAAGACTCGCCGGCCACCGCAGCGGTCAAGGACGGAAGCAAATCCAACAAGGCGCTTTGGATATCCCTTGGGGTGCTCGGAATCGGCGGGGGAGTGGCGGCTTACTGGGTGGAGAACCTTCACAAGGAAGACAACAGGCCAGGGACCAGCGGGACGGGCACGGGCACGATTCCTCCGCCCCCTAATCCACCCTCCGAAACCCAGTAGGGGCGGAATGGGATCTTTCCCGGTTTCAATATATTTTAGGGACCCATTATGAGCGATACGAATTTCAGCTACATGGAAGTATCCGCGAAGCGCAAGAAGCGGAACCAGTTCATTTCCGTCCTGATCATCATCGCCATCGTCCTCATGGGCGTGATCGTATGGGGATGGATCGAGCTGCAGAAAAGCCGCAATGCGGAACGGATCAAGAACGCCCTCAACAGCCAGGTGGAGCCGGGATTCAAAGAGCCCGAAGCCACCGCCCCGGCCGCCGTACCTGCCCCCGAAACGAGCAGCATCAGCGTCCAGGATACGCAGCGTACCCCCGAACCGCCTCCTGTCGCGGTTCAACCGCCCAAAGCCGAACCCGCGAAGCCCATCGCCGCCGCGCCGGCCGTTAAACCGGCCAAGCCCCACAAGGAAATCGTAAAGGCCACTGAGCTTCCCCGGGAACCGGACGCGCCGGTCGCGGCCGTTCCCAAGGAAAAGCCGCATGCGCTCCCCAAGCCGAAGCCCGAGCCGAAACCGGCCGCGGTTCCCGCCCCGGAGCCCACGGTTGTCGCGATGCGCAAGCCCGAGCCCGCCCCGCCCACGACCAAGCCTGCGCCCGCCCCGGCCCCTACGGCCCCCGCCAAGGCGTTCGCTCCCGAAGATCTCCCCATCCCCGAGAACGCGGAAGCCACCGAGGAGGCGAAGAGCGCCGCCGTGGTCCCGGCGGCCCCGGCCGCTGCCCCGGCGGAATCCCCCAATGCCTCCAGCAATTTCAAGCTGGGGATGACGGCCTACCGGCAGCAGGATTTCGTCAACGCCATCCGCTCCTTTTCCGCCGTTCCCAGGCCCGCCTCCAAGAAGCGCGGGGCCGAGGACCGGGATGAATACGTGCAAGCCAATTTCCTGAAGGGCCTCTCCCTCTTGAAGGTCGGGCATCTGAGCGAAGCCGTCACCGCATTCCAGAACGTCCTGGAGTACGAGAAATATTATCCCCTCGCCAACATGAATCTGGGGATCTGCTACGTCGAACTCAAGCAGTACGCCAAGGCCCATCAGGCTTTCGAGGCCGTCGTACGGGATCAAAGCTTCATCGAACCGGCCGTCTTCGACGATGTCATGCAACGGACCAAGTATTTCTGGGCCCTGGCCTGGACCCGCCTTTATAAGAACGCAACCAATCCCGATAAGCAAAACTTCTACCGCCAGCAGGCCGTGTTGAAGTGGAAGGACTACGAAGTTTGGTTTTCCAACAACGACAAGTACAAGAGCGAGAACTTGAAGGCGGAGAACTACCTCAAGAGCCTGAGCAGCCTCTGAGGCGGAGGGAGAAAAAGGTTTCCATGAATATGAGGATCCTCAATTGCGCCTGGCTCCTGGCCGCATCGGCCGGGTCCGCCTTGGCGGCCCCGGAGGCCACGGACGCCAGCAAGACCGTGGTGGTGGTCTCCAGCGACAACCCCAAGATTTCCGGGCAATTGTTCCACCCGAAAATCTGCCCCAACCTGGTCAACTACGTGGCCTTCGTGAGGCAGATCCGGGACAACCGGCAGATCTGGCTGTACGATTCCAAGACCAAGGAGCTGACCCAGATTTCCCCGAAGGCGACCACGAGCAAGATCGAGGACGTCAACATCGACGAGGATACCGACCAGAGCATTTTCAAGGGCTATGAGGACGAACTCGAATGGTGCCCGGTCCTGCATGACGGGGTGCAATACTTCGCCTACGTCAGCGCCGGCGGCGTGAACAACCACGATGTTTACATCAGCGCCATCGGATCCAAGGTGCATACCCGCCTTACCTTCGACCCGGAAGTGGACGGCACCCCGCGTTGGTCGCCGGACGGCAAGAGCATGGTGTTCGTATCGGCCCGCACCGGCGACGGCGATTTATACCTGGTCCCGGACGTCACCAAGTACCTGGGAAAGGAAATCAAGCGCGAGTCCAAGGGCGCCTTCGAACGCTTGACCACCAATCCCGGCGAAGAGATGTTCCCGTCGTATTCCCCGGATGGCCGGTTCCTGGCTTATACCACCCGCACTAGCGGCAATAAGAAGCGCGGGCTCTATACCATCGCCTTGATGGACTTCAAGGATGATCGGAAGATCAAGATCTTCAACAACCAGATCACCAACAATAAGAGCCATCCTTCCTGGTCCTTCGACGGGCACTTCGTGGCCTACCAGATCTCCAACGATCTGAACGATCGGGTGGTGGATATCGGCGTGATGCAGTTGAAGATCGATCCGCAAGGGCATTTGGTGGAAGTGGCCGACCTGCACGGCAAGACCCCGAAAATCGCCGAGAACGTCTATCCGAGCTCGTACACCGGTCCAACCTGGCTACCGGGATCGCGGGCCATCGTGTATGCCAAGCGCGAATCCAACCGCTTGAACCCCTTGGAAGTCGTGAACCTGGAGAAATGGCTTTACGATCAGAATTACACCCGCGCGACCATCACCACGCAATCCAGCATACACCGCGATGTGGATTGCCTGCCCAACCACCCCATCATCGTATTCGCCGGACAATCGGGCCTGGATTTCCAGATTTTCGCCTCGGTCCTGATCGGCTCCGATCTGAGGCTGGGCGCGGAGAAGGTGGATTTGGCCAAGTATGATCTTTTCAAGAACTAGATTCCTCGCCCTCCTCGTAATCGTTTCCGCCCTGGCGCGGATCGAAGCGAAGGAGGATCCCGTGGAGTTGCTCCGCCGCCATCGCTACGATGAGGCGATCGCGCAGCCTGTATGGCACCTATTCGGGATTCGCCAACGCCATCATGTCCGAGTATTACGCGGATCTTATCGAGACCGGCGCCAATGCCATCCATTACACCTACATGGGTCAGATCCAATACCAGGCGGGCAAGTACGCCGAGGCCAAAACCTCCTTCGAAAAGGCGCGCAAGCTGGGCGGCGGGCCCGCGGCCATTCAGGATCTGAACGAGGTGTTTCTTCATTCTACCCGCAAGCGTTTAGGGGAGAATCCGGGCGAAGTCCCGGCCGTCAAGGACGTCGGGGCCCAATGGCAGGCCCTCGAGCTCAATGGGGGGGACGCCTCCAAAGGTCCTGCCGGCACATCGCAGCGGGGTCGGCGTAGCCGCCTCAGCCTGCTCATCCGTTCGGCCAATCCGGACGCCAGTGAAATCGAGACCAGCCTCAAGGCCGTCCTCAACGACGCCCAGCAGCCGGAGACCTACCTGGATGAGGGGAAGAATACCCAGATCAATTTCTACGATCCCTTCCTGATGCAAACGTTGTCGGACTCGTACTACACTTTGAGCAAGTTGACCAATCTGCGAATCAAGCAGGATGAATCCCGGTTCCCCGACCTCGCGGCGAAGTTCAATACCGATCAGTCCCTGGCCGAGTCGTGCATCCGTCTAGGGCAATACCGGGAAGCGGCCGGATATCTGCCGAAGGATTCCCCCGACATCGAAACCCAACTGCTGCGGGCGGAGGTCTTCGCCAAGACGGGAAAGGTGGACCAGGCCAAGTCGCTTTTGGAATCGCTCGCGAACGGCACGAAGAACGCCTCGGACCGCAGGGATATCGCGGACTGTTACTATCTTTTGGGTCTCGATCTCGAGAAGGGATTGAAGCTGGCCGGCCTCGCCGTGAAGGATAAGAACGGTCCGAATTATTATCGGACATACGCGAATTTGCTATTTGCCACCGGCCAAACCGAAACTGCCATGCAGCAATACGCCAAGGGGTACAAGATCGAGTACCGGAATCGCATCGACCAAATCGATCCGGAATACATGTCCGATTACGCTTTCGGCATCTTCAAGACCAATAAACTCAGGTACGAGGAGATCGTGGAGACCCTGTACCATCTCCAAAAGGAATTCCCCGCTTGCCGGCAGATGCATTACTGCATGCAGGGGATTTCGGCGGGGCTGGCCAGAAGCTACGAATCCCAGCGGATTTTCCGGAAGGGCGGATAAGGGATGCGAATGAAGTCTGAAATCACGAGTCTTATTTGCTTGGCGGCGGCCCTGGTTGTCGGAACTACCGCTTTGGCTTCCGCGGCGGGCAAAGGGGAAAACCTGAAGGGCGGCCGGCTGATCTATGCCGAGCCCATCCTGCCCGATACCTACGATCCCATCACCACCTCGGATAACGAGACTTCGCTGCGCCTGTCCGAATTGATGTTCGAGTCCCTGGTCTATATCGATTACCGCGGGGAGGTAAAGGGTCGCCTCGCCGAGAAGTGGAACGTCTTCAACGGCAATCAGCGGATCACCTTCTATCTGCGCAAGGACGTGAAATGGCATGACGGGACGCCCTTCACGGCCAACGACGTGAAGTTCACCTACGACGCCATCATGAATCCCCTTTCCGACGTCCGCCCGGAGAGCCGCCAGGCGTTGGAGGTCATCAAAAGCGTATCGGTGCTGGGCGATTACGTGGTGAAGTTCGATTTCAATACGAGCGTAGCCGAACCCGAGCGTCGCTTCCTTTTCAAGATCGTCCCCGAGCATTTGTTCGGCGGGAAGCCGGTATTGTCCAAGTTCAGCAAGTTCTCGAAGAACCCGATCGGAACGGGCTATTACAAGTTCGATCGCGAGACCAAGAATCATGACGTGATCCTGGCCGCCTTCACCGACCATTACGGCGGCCCGCCCAACATCGGCGAAATCAAGATGGTGTACCAGCCGGAGATGTCGCTGCTGGTGCAGAGCCTGCTTTTGAACGCCATCGATCTGGTGGTGGAAGTGCCCCCGGGCAAGATCGCGGAGATCGCCAACACGGGCAAATTCATGATCATCCCGTACAACTCGCTGGCTTTCGCGTTCTTCGGGTACAACAACAACAACCCGATCTTGAGGATCAAGGAAGTGCGCCAGGCGTTCACCCTCGGGATGGATCGCAACAAGATGCTGGAGGATATCTACTTCGGCAAGGGCGAAGTCATCTCGGGCCCTTTCTCCCCGGCCTCCTGGGGCTATAATCCCGACGTGGCCCCTTGGCCCTATGATCCGGCCCGCGCCAAGGCCCTGCTCGACAAGGTCGGCATCAAGGACACCGATGGGGACGGCATCCGCGAGTACAAGGGCATGCCCCTCAAGTTCAAGCTGAAGATCCCCATCTATAGCGGCAACGAAGGCGGCCTCTCGGTCTGCCTCCGCTTCCAGAACTACATGAAGGCGCTGGGCGTCCAGGTCGAATTGCAACATCGGGAATACGAGAAGTGGAAGGAAGAAGTGAAGGCCAAGCACGATTTCGACATCGTGTTCGCCGAATGGCTGTTCGACAACTCCTCCGACATTTCCTCCCTGTTCCACTCCTCCAAGAACCAGCCCCCCACCGGCGACAATTTCATCTCCTATAAGAATCCCAAGGTGGACAGCCTGCTCCAGAAATTCTCGACCACCATCAACCACGAAGTGCGCCGCCGCATCAATTACGAACTGCACGAGATCCTGGCCGAGGAATGCCCCTACACCTTCCTCTGGACCCTGGAGAAAAACGCGGCCATCGAGAATAAGGTCAAGAAGGCGGTGGTCCACCCCTATCGGTTCTTCACTTTCATCAACGATTGGTTCATTCCGGAAGACGAAAGGGATTGATCGGCCATGGTTGCAAGCATGACGGCACGGAAACCCGCACCTAGGAGCAAGGGCTCGTTCAAACTTTCCGCCCGGGCCTTTAGCCTCCGGGGACTCGGTCTCGCGTTGCTGCCATTCCTGGCGGCCGGTTGCGCGACAAGCATGAGCGGGGTGGTTGTGAAGCCCGACGGATCCAAGCTCACCCAACCGGACGTGGTGGTATACACCAGCCCCCGTACGGAATCGGTGCGCGCGGACAACGACGGCGAATTCAAGATCTCCAAGAACGTGATCGACGAGAGCGAGTACACCTTGATCGCCGAGGACAAGGACGGCAACATGGGATACGTGCGCTCCTTCAAGCCCAAGAAGGGCGCGAATAAGAACATCGTCGTCCGCCTCTCGCGCGAGATCGACGGCAAGGATGCCGTGATGGAAGGCGGCCCGAACGAGGGCAACACCACGGGCCTGGGCGAGAAAATCCTGAAATCGAGTCCTTGACCGGCGTTGCCGGAAATGCGCGCCATCGCCAAAATCGTCGGGTACTTCGCCGGCTCGCTGGCGCTGGTTTCCCTTCTCATCTTCGCCATCGTCCATCTCACCCCGGGCGATATAGCCGAAATCCATAACCTTTCCGCCGCCACGGCCCACTCCCTGTATCTGGATCGGCCCTTGGCATTGCAGTACCTCCTTTGGGCCCGCGGATGCCTGGGATTGGACTTCGGGATCTCGATGGTGAACGGGACCCCCGTTTCCTCCCTGATCGCCGAATACGCAGTGCCCACCCTGATGCTCACTTTCGGATCGCTGTTCCTTTCGCTCCTCATATCCATTCCGCTCGGGGTTTACCGCGGCCTGCGTCCGGTGAGTCCTCTCGGCAAGTTCATCAGCTTGGCGGTCTATACCCTGTCCTCCGTGCCGGTATTCGTGCTCGGGTATATCGTTCTCGCCATCGTATTCGGCTTCTTCCGCTTTTACGTCACGGCGCCTCCCGACGGCCCCTTCCGGTTCTGGCCCTGGTTCGGCTATTACTCGCTTCCCATCGCCGTGCTGGCGGTGGGCAACGGCACCATCGGGGAATTCGTGCGCTTCATTTCCCTCGAGGTGCAGAGCGTCAACGGGGCCATGTACATCAAGGCCGCGCGCGCCCGCGGCAGCCGGCTCTGGCGGCATTTCTTCCGCTCCATGGTCTTGCCCATCTTCAACATCGTGGTCGCCAATATGGCCGTGCTGCTGGGCGGCATCGTGGTGGTGGAACGGATCTTCAATTTCCACGGCCTGGGATGGCTGAGCTGGGAAGCCACCTTGAAGCGGGACTTCCCCGTGATCATGGGGATTACCCTGGTCATGGCCTTTCTCATACGGCTTTTCATGCTCGCCAACGATCTCTTGGCGGTTTGGCTCGATCCCAGGATGCGGGAATGAAGCGCGGGCCTTTCCGAATATTCCTGAAACAGCCCGGGGGCTGGCGCATCCTCGCCGGCGGCATCCTGGTATTCTTATTGGCGCTGGCGACCCTGACCGGATCGGCCTGGACGCCCTATTCCGCCGGGGAAATGGATATTGACCATCAATTGGCGCCGCCTTCCGTACATTGGCTGAAACGCCTGATGGCCACCGATGCGGCCTTGAAGGCGCAAGAACGGGAGTCGGGCGGCAGCAATCGCGCGCCGGTAGCCTCTCCCGGTACCGATGAGGAAGACCTGGGTTACTTGAAGGGCGGGGGGGAGGCGGTCCCGCCGAAAGCGGCGGCGCCGCAAGTGCCATTGGGTAAGCGCCATTGGCTCGGGACCGATCGCAATGGGCGGGACATGTTGGCCTTACTGGTGGCCGGGGCCCGCAATTGCTTTCTGCCCGGCTTGGTCGCCTGCGCCATCGCGTTGGGGCTGGGCGTCCCCCTGGGCCTGCTCTCGGGCTATTACGGCGGGCGCGTGCGCAAGATCGTCGGCACCTTCAACAGCACCATCCTTTCCATGCCGCGCCTGGTGCTGATCCTGGTGGTGATTTGCGCCTTGGAGCCCAACGTGTATTACACCATGGGCGTGCTCGGAGCGACCCTCATCCCGCGCGTATCGGGACTGATCGCCACGCGCGTCCGCATCCTCTCCAACATGGGATTCATCCTGGCGGCGAAGGAAGCGGCGCTCTCCGACTTCAAGATCCTGTACCGCCATCTTTTTTGGTACCAGAACCGGGCCGTATTCTTCATCCAGTTCTCCCTGATCATGGCTGAATCCATCCTGACGGAAACCACCCTGAGCTACCTGCAATTCGGCACCAAGCCTCCCGAGGTCTCCTGGGGCAATATCATCGAGGGCAGCCAGATGTCCTTTTTCGGCGGCATCTACTGGATCACCTTTTTCCCGGCCATGGCCATCATCCTGGCCATCCTGGGCTTCTTCTATTTGGGCGACGGCCTGAACGCGCGCCTGGCCTTCCGGGAAGGACGCTAAGCGATGTCCGTGACGGCAACGGGACCGGGGCCTTTACTCACCGTACGCGACCTTTCCATCTGGTTCGGCGGCGGCGGCCGCTACCTGAAGGCGGTGAATCGCGCCAGCCTGGAATTGGGCCGCGGCGAGATCGTCGGATTGATCGGGCAGTCGGGCAGCGGGAAGACGACCTTGGCCATGGGGCTCCTGGGCTTGATCAAAGGGTATCCGGGCGTATGGGAAGGGGAAGCCCGGTTGGATGGCAAAAGCCTTTTGCCGGACCTGCCGCGCTTCATCATCCGCAAGGGCGATCAGGTGGACAAACGCTACGTCGCCTGCCAGAGGGCGCATCGCGCGCAGTTGCAGGGCGTGCTGGGACGGGAGATCGCCACCATCTTCCAGGAACCCAAGGCCTCCCTCGATCCGTTCTATACCGTGGGCGAACATATGATCGAGGCCTTGGAACGCAATCTCGATCGCCATGGCGCGGCGGGCCGGGCCGGCCTCAAGGATATCGCCGTAGGCCTGCTGAAGGACGTGGGACTGGTGGACGCGGAGAACCTGTGGGGCCTGCATCCCCATGAGATCAGCGGGGGCATGGCCCAACGCGTCATGATCTCCATGGCCCTATGCGCCAAGCCCAAGCTGCTGATCGCCGACGAGCCTTCCACCTCATTGGACGTGACCACCCAAGCCAAGTTGTTGCAACTGTTCCTGCATTTGCGGGACAAGCACGGGCTATCCATCCTCATCATTTCCCATGACATCGGGGTCATCCAGGAAATCAGCGCGCGCATCTACGTCATGCATCGCGGCGCGGTGGTGGAGCAAGGCGCTTCCGCCCACGTGCTGATGGCGCCCAAGCATCCCTACACGGCGAGCCTTTTGGCCTCGTTCTCCCGTTTCGGCGAGAAGCTGCCGGCCCCGCCCGTCGACCCGGATGCCGGGAAAGGCTGCGCCTATCGGGATATGTGCGCGGCCTATCGGGGCCTTTTGACGGCGGAGCAACGGGCCCTCTGCGAGGCCGAAAAGCCGGCGGCGAAGGCGGAGGCGGACAAGGTGGAAAGCCCGGCTCTGCGGGCCGCGGTGGGTGATTGGGCCAAATGCCATTACCGGGATCTCGACAAGTCCCATGGGCCCAGCGTGCCTTCCTATGTCAATCTGGACTTTCTGATGGGGAGGGACGGGAAGGAAGAAAACCTCGTCGAGGTTCGCGATCTGCGGAAACGCTACACCCAAGGCCGTCGCTCCTTCCTGGCCCTGAACGACATTTCCTTGGACATCCCCAAGGGCCGTACCTACGGCTTGGTGGGGGAAAGCGGCTCGGGCAAGTCCACCCTCGGCTTGTCCCTGATGGCCTTGCAGGAGGCCGATGCCGGTAGCGTGAAGTACAAAGGCGAAGACTTGCGGAATGCGGGCCACGCGCGCATGCGGGAACTGCGCAAGGAAATCCGCATGCTCTTCCAGCATCCCGAAGGCGTGCTCAACGGAGGCATGACCATCGCGGACATACTGGCCGAAGGGCTGGAGCGCGAAAAGGGTTTGGGTAAGCAGGAGCGCGATCGGCGCGTAGCCGAGGCCCTGGAGCAGGTGCGGCTCGATCCGTCCCATGGCAACCGCTATCCGGCCAACCTGAGTTCGGGGGAAAAGCAACGCGCCACCATCGCGCGCGCGCTCATCACGCGGCCCGCCTTCCTGGTCTGCGATGAGCCGGTGGCCAGCCTGGACCTCGCCATCCAAAGCCAGGTCATGTCCCTGCTCAAGGAGTTCCAGCGGCACTTAGGGCTCACCTACCTTTTCATCTCCCACAACCTGACCCTGGTGAAAATCCTGGCTTACCGCATCGGGGTCATGTACATGGGGTATTTGGTGGAAGAGGCGACGGTGGAACGATTCACCGTGGCCGGCGCGAAGCATCCCTACACGCGCTTGCTGCTCGCATCTTCGCCCACGCTCGATCCGGCCATCCGGGAAGTTCTGGCGCAGTATCCGGACGTCGAGCCGGCTCGCCTGGAAGCGGGCTGCCCCTTCCGCAACCGCTGCCCCGTTTATTTGTCCAAGCGCTCTTCCCGATGCGAAACCGTCATGCCGCCGCTCGCCGAGGTCGCGCCCGGTTCCCGCGTGGCCTGCCATTTCCCGGTGGGATCGGAAGGCTAACCCGGACTGATGGCTAACGCGGGACAATAGAAAAGGCGCCGCGGGAGCGGCGCCTTGAATGAGATTCGTTGCCGGCTCGGGTCCCCATGGACCCTCCGTCCTCACATATGTTCGATGAAGTCGTTCACGTCCTTGAAGCGATTGAGGTCGATCTTCAGGTTCGTGATATCATCGGTCATGAAGTGGCTTTCCCGGACGGGGGAGCCCGCCTTATGGGTGGCCCGCGCCTCGGCCGGCTTCACGATCAAGGAAGTGTGGCCCTTGCTGTTTTCGCGGGCATTGATGTTCTTCAGGATTCCCTGGACCGTCGTCATCTGGAGATTGCCCTGGATCTTCTCGATCTCGCTTTCGTCGATCTCGAAGGTCTTGCCGTAATAGTACATCAGGGCGGAATTGCAAGAAGGACAGTTGAGGACGATCATGTACGCCTCGGAGCCCAGGAAGAGCTCGCTAACCTCTTTGCAATGGGGGCATTTCACGTAGAGGGGTTTCATATTCGCTCCTGACTCCTATTGTGAAAATACAAAGTTCCAGGGCCTCTTGTTATTAAGTCTATTGCTTAGCCCGTAGCGTGTCAAGTGGAATTGGGCGGGGATCCGGGGCGAATTCGCGTTGCCCGGATGCCCTGGCGACCGCATACAGCCGGGCCCGCAGCCAGATCACCATAGAAATCACTCGATGATCGCGAAGGCGACGGCATACTCCGCTTGATGCGATATCGAGACGAGACAACGGGTTGCGCCTAACTCACGGAGCTTCGCGTGGGCTGCTCCCGTTAAGGTAACCAACGGCGCGCCGGAGGTATCGGGAAGGATCTCCATCTGCCCCCAACCTAATCCACCGCTCCAGCCGGTGCCCAACGCCTTGAGGATCGCTTCTTTGGCCGCGAAGCGGCCGGCGATGCGTTCATGAGGAGAGGTGTAACGTCCGCAATACTCGGCTTCGGAAGGAGTTAGGATGCGAGCGACGGCCTCGGGTGCTAGTTTTTTTATCCTTTCGATATGGCAGATATCGGTTCCGATTCCTTTAACCATTATATCCCCCGGATCGGATCTGGATGGCATATCGCCTGCCCGGACGCGGATTTGACCATTCCAAAATCCCTCCAAGAACCCCAGAGACCGGCCCGGCCGCGTCCGGATGGGCATTGGAAGGATGGTCATGTCCGAGGCTGAGCTTCAGGCGAAGATAGCTTTTTTGCTCCGGCCGGAATCGCTGGAGCTACTGCGCGGGCTCTGCGCCGACTCTCGGGACGACTTGGCTTTGGCCTCGTCGCCCGCCTTGCGCGGCTTTCCGGCGGCGCAACGCACGGCCTTGCTGGAGCAACGCAAGTTGCGTTTGAAAGCGGTGCGCAAGCGTCCGGAAGCCCTGGGTATGATTTTCACCGCGCTGGGCCTGGAGCAGATGACGCATGCGGATCTCGCGGCCTACAAGGCTTCGCGCCTGCCGCCATCGCTTTCCACCTTCGCGGATCTTTGCTGCGGCCTAGGCGGCGATTCTTTTTCCCTGCCCGGCCGCATGCGCGTATGCGGGCTGGATCGCTCCCGGGGAACCTTGCTAGCGTATCGGCACAACGTCGCCTTGCTCCGCCCGGCCGGCGCCGTGGAGGCGGACGTGATGGCATCGCCGCTGCGCGCCGAAGCGGGGTGCATCGATCCCGCGCGGCGGGCCGCGGGCCAGAGCGGTCGTTGGCAAGGAGAGGACATGTCTCCCGGCTGGGACGGGCTCGAGCGGCTGATCGCGCGTTACGGAAATCTGGCGGTGAAATTGGGGCCCGGGACCCCCTTCCCGGATTTCCTGGAACCGTACGAATGGGAATACCTCGGTCTGCGCGACGAATGCCTGGAAGCCGTGGTCTGGACGGGATCGTTGGGGCGGCCGGGAATGGTGCGCGCCGTGGAGTTGCCCGGCGGGACCTGGGTGGAAGCGCTGAGGGCGGACGTGCCGGACTCCTTCGGGGATCCGGGGCCCGCCGGCGCCTATCTTTACGAACCGGTCAAGTCGGTCGTGCGGGCGCATCTCTTCGGGGTGCTCGCGGCGCGCCATCGATTATGGCCTCTTGATGCGCGCATCGCCTACCTCACGGGGAACGATGCGATACGCGACCCGCTGCTAAAGGCCTACCGCATCGAGCGCGAATTGCCGTTCGACCCCAAGGCCATCAAGGCTTTCCTCAGGCAAGCGGAGGTGGGGCGGCTGGAGATCAAGAAGCGCGGGGTGAACGTGATCCCGGAGGAGTTCCGCGCCGGATTACGCTTGGCCGGACCCAACCAGGGAACGCTTTTCTTCACCCGCGTGCTGGATCGGAAGACGGCGTTCTGGGCCCATCGCATGGAAGGCGGAGCGGTAGGCGAAGGGCCGGAAGGGGATTGAAGAGCCGGGCGCCTTGGGGCGGGCTGCGACCGGGACCAGGTTGAGGCCCGGTCAGTCTTCGAGGGTGAACGTGGTCTGGCCGACCGTAAAGCTTTCGCCGGGATGCAGGATCGCGCTGGGAACGCGCTCGCCATTGATGACCATGCCGTTGGTGGACCCCAGATCGATGACGGTGATGGTGCCGTCCCCGACGACGTCGATGGACAAGTGCTTGCGGGAAATGTGGGGATCCGGCACGAATACGTCGCAAGCCTGATCGCGCCCCACCAGGTTCATCCCGATTTTCAGCGCATACCGTGCATTGTTGGATAGCAAAAAGGGCATAGTGGCTGGGTTATGCGTCCATTCTAGTCTTCGGGGGGACGATTTACCACAACTCCGATCGGAAAGCGGGGTCCGCCGCGCGTATTCCTTCTGCCGGCGGCAGGTCGAGGCGAAAACTAGTAAAAGCCGGGCCCGGCGCTTTGACGCGGCTACCCTCCGTATCATAGAATCAGGCGACCGGATCAGCCTTCCCGGCGATCGATCGGAACGGGTTTCGCTCAGTTATGAATTATTCGGAAAAGCCCATGCTATTGGTGGTGGAGGACTCGCGCGTCCTGTCCAAGGTCATCGAGCAGCGCATGGCGCCTTTTTTCCGAGTGGACGTGGCGCATGACGGCGAAGAAGCCATCCGGCTCCTCGCGTCGACCCGCTACGCGGCCATGGTGCTGGACCTGGTCCTACCCAAGGTCGACGGTTTCGAAGTGCTGCGGGAGATGCATAGGCAGGGACGGGCGGTTCCCGTCGTAATCGCCACCGCCAAGCCCCGTTCGGCCGTTGAAGGCGAAGCCCGCGAGTTCGGCGTGGAAGCCATCCTTTCCAAGCCCCTCGATTACGGGGTATTGGCCGACATGCTCCAGCAGGCCATTTCCCGTTCAACCGCCGGAACCATCGAGGAAGCCACGGTCAACAAGGCCACGGGCAAGAAATACCCTTTCCGCGTCGCCAAACGCTGTTGTTACATCTGCGGTTACGATAGGGTCCAGGTGTTCCTCCCCGTCAAGGAAGGCTTCAGCGAGGATTGGAACCGCGGGGTGTTCCCCCGTTACACGAGCAAGCCCGGCTATGAGGATTGGGACCATCTGAAGACCATGGTGATGGTCTGCCCTTACTGTTTCTTCGCATCTTCCGATCCTGCCGATTTCGCCGAAAGCAAGGATTCCCCGTATCCCTACAGCGAGGAATCGAAGAAGATTCTGACCCGCTCCATCTCCATCCGCAAACGGCTGGTTCCCGAAGCCTTGGACATCGACCCGCGCTTCGATCATCCGCACCGCGATCGCGACACCGTGGTGGCTTCCTTGATCCTGGCGGAGAAGTGCTGCAACGGTCTCATCCTGGCGGGAAAGGTGGGCGCTTACGGCCAGGGCGGGGTCTACACCACCCTGCAAGGCGCGCTCAATTATTCCAATTCCGAGAAATATTTCCGCGAAGCCCTGATGAGTTTCGAGAACCAGCTCAAGAACAAGGAGACGCCGCGCCGGGTGCTGGTGCGGACTTATTTCTTCTGCATCGTCCTGAACATGCAATTGAACCGCACCGTGGTCGGGCGCGACATCATGAAGAAGGTCGAGGAGATGTACGCCGACGCCCGCTACGAAGAAATCAGCGAGGAAGAGCGGGAATGGTTGATGCGCATCAACTACATCTGGAAGCACGGCTGCGGATCGGGACCCTCTCGGGATATCACGTGAATCCGCCGGACCCGGCTCCGGGCCGGCCTGCGATGGGACTCCCTTCGCCTTCGCGTTTGGTTGTCCATGTTTCCAATCCGGACATCGGCGGGGCAGAGGCGAGCTTGCAAGCCGAGATCGCCGCGCTGGCCGCGTCGGCTCCCGGCAGCGCTCCGATATTCCTGATCCCGGCGGAAGGACCCTTGTCCCGCGCCATCGCGGCCCGAGGTTGGGAGGCGCGGTTGCTTCCCTGGCCGCGAGGATATGCGGGCCTGACCCAGACCCGTTGGCGATCGTTGTTCCGCCTGCCCGGGCTGATTCCGTATCTGCTCCGCCTGGCGTTCGCCGTGCGCGGGTCCGGACTAGTCTGGTCCAGCGGGGTCAAGAGCCACGCCGCGTGCCTTATGCTTTCGCCTTGGCTGCGCGGGCGGCTCCTGTTCGACGTGCGGGATTTCCTGCGCGCCCGCATCCTGCGCCGCTCCATCGCCTTCGCGGCCGCGCGCTTCGGTTGCCGGGTAGTGGCCAATAGCCATGCCGTGGCCGCTGGATATCCCGGCGCGGAAGTCCGCTACCCGCGCGTAACCCTGGCGCGTCCGGCTGTCGATCGACGAACTCACGGCGGCCGGCGGATCCTGACCCATCTGGCGTATTACGCGCCATACAAAGGACAAGAACTTTTCCTCCGCTGCGCCCGCGCCCTCCTTGACGCGGGGGTGGACGCGGAGTTCCGCCTAATCGGCGACGTCCTCTATCCGGCTCCGGAGTATGAGCGCTACCGACAGGCGGTGCGGGATTCGGCCGTGCAGTTGGGCCTTGGGGACCGCGTGCGTTTCCTCGGCAAGCTCGATGCCGGGCAGGTACAGACGGCCTTGGAAGAGACGCATCTCCTCTTGCATTGCACCCTGGAGCCGGAACCCTTCGGGCGCGCGCCCATGGAAGCCTTGCTATGCGGCTGCGAGGTCATTTGCCGTACCGGCAGCGGCGTATGCGAAGTGGCGGACGTTGAATCGGAGTTCCCCGAGTGGGCGCGGGGATTACGCGCGGTGCTGGGCGGAGAATTCGTAAGCCTGCGGCTGAAGAGCCCCTAGCGGAATCGAGGATCAACCGCGCGCGAAGAATACCTTCTTGGTCGCGGTCCAATTCTTCCCGGCCAGTCCGAGCATGCGCGCATAGCCCGCGATCTTTGCGGGCAGGGAAAGATCGCCATCCACCATTCCCTTGAAGATGGCGTAGAACGCGATCTGGGCCTCGCGCGGCAGCTCCACCACGAAATCGCGAATGCGCATCTGGTAGCGATGGTTCTTCCCGAATTTCTCCCAGCAATCCACCTGATATTGCGCCAGGAAGGAACGGGATAAATCGCCCGCGCGGAAGCCCGCATCGATCCAGCGCGAACACAGTTCGCCGCCCAGGATGCCGCTCATGATGCCGCCCCCGGTGAGGGGATTGGTATGATGCGCCGCGTCGCCGCAAAGGGCGAAGCGATCGGCCACGTATTCCGCCAGGTTCCCGCTCACGGGCACCGCGCCCCCGTGCACCTCGACCAGGTCGGCATCCGGGAACAGGCGGTTCTTATACTCCATGCTCAGGTCGTACATGTTCTTCTCGCCCAGCTTGGGCGTAAGCGCTCCCGAGCCCAGGTTCACCACCCCGGACTTCATCTTGGGGAACACCCATACGTAGCCTTTGTTGATGGAGTCGTGCCCCTGCCAAAAGGTAAGATGATGGGGATTCGGGTCCATGGCCGCCACGCGCAGCTCGATGGCCGAACAAACCTGGGGCGGCAAATGCCGCGTCTTCAGGCCCACCCAACGTCCGCTCAGGGCCTCGGCCCCGTCGGCTCCCACCACCATCCTGGCCTTGATCACCGAGCGCGCTTTCGTAGGCTCGTGCACGACGATCAACTCGCGCATCCCGTCCTTCACCGGCGAGATGCCTTCGATGCGCGTATCCACGCGCAGTTCGGCGCCGGCCGCTTGCGCTTGCCTCGCCACGTCCTGATCGAAGAGCCCGCGATCCAGCATCAGGCCGATATCGTCGTGATCGTAGCGCACCGAGATGCCGCCCGGGCCGTTCAAGATGACTCCGCTCAGATCGGTCTCGATGTACTCTTCGTTGACCTTCATGAACTGGGATAGGCGGGCGCGGCGGCCGGTGGCCTCGCCGCAGCGGACGGGGATGCCTACCACCGGGCGCTTCTCGGCCAACAGGACCTGGTAACCGCGCGCGGCCAGGTTGCGGGCGCACAGGGAACCCGAAGGGCCGGCGCCGATCACGACGACATCGTATATGGATGCGTTAGGCAAGGTAGGGGACCTAGGCGGCCGCGGAGGCGGTTTGGGAAGGCATTCCCTTGATGATGGAGAGAGCCCCTACCGGGCAAAAGCGCACGCAGATGGTGCAATAGGTGCACTTGTCTTGGAAGACCTGCAAATCGAGGCCGAACATGTCGAGGGCGAGATCCGGGCAGGTGCCTACGCAGCCCGCGCAGGAGATGCACGTGGCGCGATCGAGCACTAAGGTCTTATTGGGTTTTTTCGGTCCGGAGGACATGGGGCGATCAGCAAATAGTACAAAATTGGCCGATGCCGGATACGACGCGCGAGGGTGGATAATGGCTTTTAGCTATATTTACCCCGCTTACCCAGTCGCGCCCGGACGCGCGGCATTCCCGAACGGACGGAATCGATGAATCCCTTTGCGGGCGAATTGGAGCGCATACTCCCTTTCGTCAAGAATCCTGGCCGCTATATCGGCGGCGAGAACAACCAGATCGTAAAAGATCCGGCCATGCTTTTGGCCTCCATGGCGCTGGTGTTCCCGGACGCTTACGAACTGGGCATGTCCCATAACGGGACCAAGGTGCTCTACCACCTCCTCAATCGGGAACCGGATTTGGCCGCCGAGCGCGCCTTCGCGCCCATGCCGGATATGGCCGAAAAAATGCGCGAGAGCGGGATTCCGCTCTACGCCCTGGAATCGTACCGCCCCATTTCCGCTTTCGAAGCGGTCGGCATCTCGCTGCAGACGGAGCTCAATTACACCAACGTGCCTTACGTGTTGGAGCTGGGCGGCATCAAGGCTTGGGCCAAGGAACGCGCGGAAAAGGATCCCTTCGTCATCGGCGGCGGTCCTTGCATGGCGAACCCCGAACCCGTAGCCGATTTCTTCGATCTCTTCGTCATCGGCGATGGCGAAATCCTCGCCGCGGAAGTCCTGCGGCGGATCGGCCAGGGGCGCAAGGCCGCCTGGACCCGCGAGCAGATCCTGCGCGATTTGGCCTCGCTCAAGGGCATCTACGTGCCCCGCTTCCTGGACGTGGCCGAAAGCCCGCTCGGGGAAACCGTCCCGGTCGTGGACGGATCCCAGGGCCCCTACCTGCGGGCCAAGACCATCCAGCGCGCTTGGGTGGAAGTGCTCAACAAGGACGATTATCCCGTCAAGAACCTGGTTCCCCACGTGAAGCTCGTGCATGATCGTTTCTCGGTGGAGGTGATGCGCGGTTGCACCCAAGGCTGCCGCTTTTGCCAGGCGGGTTATTGGTACCGCCCCAACCGCGAACTCAACGCCGATGCGGTGGTGGAAATCGCCCGCGCCGGCTTGGCCGCGACGGGGGAGACCGAGCTGGGCTTGTTGTCCCTCTCCACCGCCGATTACGGCCCCGTGGAAAAGGTGATGGACGCGCTTATCGATCAGGACGATTTCGAGGACATCAGCTTGTCCCTGCCGTCGCTGCGCGCCAACAGCTTCGGGCAGGGCCTGGCCCGCAAGGCCGCGGCCCTCAACGGAGGCAAGAGCGCCACCTTCGCCCCGGAGACCGGTTCCGAGCGCTTGCGCAAGATGATCAACAAGACCATCAGCGACAAGGATATGTACGAAGCCGCCGAAAGCGTGTTCGGCAACGGCTTCCACAATGTCAAGCTGTACACCATGGTGGGCCTGCCGACCGAGAACCTCGACGACATGCGCGCCTTCTGCGATCTGATCGCGAACCTGAACCGTATCGGGCAGAAGCATAACCGTCGCAATACCGTGCATGCCAGCATCGGCATCCTGGTGCCCAAGCCCTTCACGCCCATGCAATGGGTGCCTTTCATGGAAGAGGAGAAGGTCAAGGAACATATCCGCTTCGTGCGGGAAGCCTTCAAGTACGTGAAAAGCGTTCGCATCAGCTGGAGCGAATACGGTTTGGCCCACGTGGAGAGCTTCTATTCCCGCGGCGATCGCAAGATTTCCTCCATGATTTACCAGGCCTATAAACAGGGCCGGGTTTTCGAATCCTTCGGCGAGCACTTCAGCTACGACGGCTGGAAGGCCATGTGGGCGGAGCACGGATACCCGCAGGATCGCATATTCCGCGAGCGGGCCTTGGACGAGGTCTTCCCGTGGGACTTCATCCACGCGGGCGCCAACAAGGGCTTCCTCAAGAACGAGTACAAGAAGATGCTCATCGAGGACAGCGCCCCGGTGCCCGATTGCAAATGGGGCGATTGCCAGAAGTGCGGCATCCCCGGTAACGGCGCGGATACCCGCCTATCGCCCATGCCCGAAAAACACGTAGCGCCCAGCCGGACGCCTGAAGAGATCCGCGCCTTGGCGGAGGCGCGCAAGCAAAAGCGCGGTGGCGCCTTCCCCTACCATCTCATCTACCGCAAGGCCGGGATGTCGCGCTATATCGCGCATCAGAACACCTTGGATATTTTCGAACGGGCCTTCCGCCGTTTGCGGCTGCCCCTCAATTACTCCGAGGGTTTCAACCCCCGCCCGATCATCAAGAACACCGGCGCACTGCCCTTAGGTCTCGAGTCCCGCAAGGAATTGCTGGTGATCGAATTCCGGGAACGGGTGCCGGGCGATAGGGACGAGTGGTGCCGCAAGCTTTCGGATATGCTCCCGTTGGGGATGGAAGTGCTCGCGCTCAATCCCGTCGCGCGCGCGCGCATGCCGCGCATGGAATCCGTCACCTTCCGCCTGCGCGACTATTCCGGCGGAGAAGCCGCTCTCGAAGCCGCGGCCGGACGCTTCGCGGACGGCAGCTATGCCCGCATCGCTGCCAACCGGGGCAAGGATATCGACCTTGGCGCGGAGATCGAAGCCGTATGGATGGAGACCGGCGAGCTGTGCCTCCGGGCGAAGGCCCAACCCAGCGGAGCCGTCATCAGCCCCTACCTGGCCTATGCCGCCCTGCTGGCGGTGGAACCGAATTCCCTGCGCAGCGAATCCATCGCCAAGTCCGATTTCGTGTTGGAAGCGCCCCAATCCGCCGCGGTTTCGGCCGGGCAAAATGCTTCCGTAACCCATAGCCGCAAGGCCATGCTGGTCGCCTCCGAGCGGGCCGAAAGGCCGGACTACCTCGAAGGGGAGGACGCGTGAACGCGGATGCGGAAAGCGCTTCGGATGGGAACGGGGGCGAAACCCGGGAGCCGGCTGGCGAACGTAAGGCCGGGAAGCCGGGGCCTCCGGATCCCAAGGTCCAGATGGAGCGCCTGGACGCCTTGATCGCCGCCGAGACGGACGAGGAGCGCCTGCGCGCCGGGCTCGGCATCCGCCTGGCCTTGGGGTTGGCCCAGGAAATGCGCGAAGGCAAACCCATCGGCTCCGAGACCACCGAACTGGTCGCCGGTTGGATGCACGACTACGGCCAGGATACGGTGGACGCCGCCACCCGGGTGGCCCGCGAATTCCTGATCAAGCCGGAAGAGCTGCGGAAGTCCTTAGGGCAACGCCTGGGCCTGGAAGGCCAGGCATGAACGCCCGTTACGCCAGCGTGGACATCGGCACCAATACCGCCAAGCTCCTGATCGGGGAGGCGCGGGACGGGATCCTGCAACCCGTATTCCAGCGGGCCGAGGCGACCCGCATCGGCCGTAACGTGTCCGTTACGGGCCGCATTTCCGACGAGGCCTTCGCGGCCCTGGAACTGGTGCTGCGATCGTATGCCCAGGACGTGCGCGACCAGGGGGCCGTATTGGTTGGCGCCATCGCCACCCAGGCCTTCCGCATGGCGGCTAACGGCGAGGAGCTCTTGGAGAAGGTCGCGGCGGTGCTGGGCTGCGAGGCCAGTACCATCGCCGGCCCCGAAGAGGCCCGCCTGGGTTGGTTGGCGGTGGCCAACCGCCACCCTTCCGCCGACCTGGCCGTGCTGGACATCGGCGGAGGCAGCACCGAAGCCACCCGCAAGCGGGAAGGCATCTCGACGCCCATCGGGGCGGTGCTGTTGCTCGAAGCCTGCGGTCCGGATGCGGCGGCTTGCCGGGCCAAGGCCAAGGAGGCCTTCGCGGGATTCCCCGATTGGGGCGCGCTACGCTGGGCCGCCGTGGGCGGTACCGCGACCGCCTTCGCCATGCTGGAGCTTGGGCTTGAGAAATACGATTCGGAAGCCATCGAGGGCCTGGAAGCGTCGCGCGCGCGGGTGACCGAGCGGATCGATCAATTGGCTTCCATGAAGGCGGCGGAACTGTTGGCGATCCCCGGATTGGGACAGGGCCGCGCGGACATCGTGATGCCGGGCCTGTGCATTCTGGAAGCGTTCCTGCTGCAGACGGGCCAGGAGAAGGTGCTCATTTCCGATCGCGGCATCCGTTACGGCCTTTTGGTCGATTGGCTACGCAAGCGTCGCGCGGCCGTACCCTAGCATGCGCATCAATCGTTATCTCGCCTTGTGCGGCTTCGGGAGCCGGCGCGCCGTGGAGGATTTGATCCGCGGCGGCGCGGTCACCGTGGGCGGCGAAGTGATCTATGATCTCGGCCGCCAGATCGGCGAGGCGGAGAAGGTCGCCGTGAAGGGCAAGCCCGCCCGTCCCCCGCGGTCCTATGACTACGTTATCCTCAATAAACCCAAAGGCTATCTCTGCTCCGTGGGCGATCCCTTCGATCGGCCCACCATCTACCGGCTTCTGCCCGCCGAATTCAAGACGCTCCATTATGTCGGCCGCCTGGATTACAATAGCCGCGGGCTGATCCTGCTCACCAACGATGGAGCATTGACCCATTCGCTTTTGCATCCCAGCCGCGAAGTGCCGCGCACCTACGCGATCAAGACCCGCAAGCCGATGGCGGAAAAGGACGCCGCGGCCCTGCTGGCAGGGGTCGACATCGGCTTCGAGCATCCCGCCACCGCGGCCTCGGTACGCCAACTTGAAGATCATCTCGAGATCGTACTGCAAGAAGGCAAGAACCGCGAGATCAGGCGCATGCTGGAAGTGGTGGGCTACCGCGTGGTAGACTTGCAGAGGACCCGTTTCGGTGCCTTGGGGCTGGGAGACCTGCCCGAAGGCAAGTGGCGGCGCCTGACCGCCAACGAGATCGCCGACCTGCATGGGAAAAAGAAAGACAAGGATTGAGCTATTGCTGCTGATGGCCGTGCCGGCCGTCGCCTCCGCCGTCACCATCCCTTTTCCCGCGCAACCGCATCAGTCCGTCCTGCTCGCGATACCCGACGCCAACCTGCTCCAGCACGGCCAGTACCGATTGCAGGGGCGCTTCCAGTATTTCACCAGTTCCCAGCCGGGGGCCGTCGATACCGCCTTCGGGGATACCGCCGCCGCGGGCTCGGCCCAGCAAACGCAGAACATGAATTACACCTCGGAGCTGGCCTTCGGGATCGAAAACCGCGCCGAGGTGGGCATCCAGTACGGCAGCGCCCTTTCCTTATCCATCAAGGCTTTGGTATGGCGCGAGGATCTCTTCTGGCCGGACATCGTGTTCGGCGCCCGCAACCTTTTCGCCAGCCAGGAAGCCGGCGTCTACGGGGTTTCCGATTCCAAGGATCTGAAGAACCTGCAATCCGAGAGCTTCATGACCCTGGCCAAAAGCTTCGCCAGCCGCACGCGTACGCATGCGGGCTTTTCCGTGCTCACGCATGCCAACAAGGGCCTGGCCAGCCTCAACCTGGGGCTGGAGCAGGACCTCGGGGCCGGGGCCTGGCTGGGCTACGAGGTCTTCGAACGCTTTTCGGATTTCCACCAGGACCTGACCTTGCAATGGCGCTGGCGCAACCTGGTGGGCTTCTCCGTTTCCATGACCGAATTCCAATCCTGGATCCGCCAAGACGGCGAGTGGGGCTTTTTCCTCACGCCCTCCCAGAACAATCCCAACGGATACAATTCGCCGGGCGTCTCGGTCTCTTTGCAATTCCTGGGATGGATCCCGCATCGCGACAAGCGCACCTTGCCCGAACGCGTCGCCATCCTGGAAGTGAAGAACGCGGAGTTGGCGAAGCAAGTGGAGGAGATGGAACTGCTCAAGCGCAGAGTGGCCAACCTCGAAGATCGGGCCGAGTCCGCGCCCGATACCGTGGTTCCGGCGGCCCCTCCCGCGCCCGTCGCCGTCGCGCCCCCGACCCCGGCCCAGCAAGCCGTCATCTACCTCAAGTCCCTGGCCGATAAGGGTGAGTCGGACCTTACCGATCCCAAGGAGATCCGCGATCTGATGGCCAAGGTGGTGGCCCTGGGGCCCGAAGGCGCGGAAGTGGTCAAGCGCGCCGCCGCCGATACCGGCGCCGGTCCCGTGCGCGTCCATGCCGTGCTGGTGATGGCCTTCAGCAAGGATACCGCCTACGAAGCCTCCCTGCGCGCCCTCTGCTCGGACGCGGATCCCCGCATCCGCCGGGAGGCGCTGACCGCTCTCGTGAAACTCGGCAGCCGCGCGGCCCTGCAGGACGCCAAACGCCTCCTCTCCGATCCCGACGAGACCGTCGCCTTGGCGGCCGGGGAAGCCTATAAGCAATTGAAGGGCATGGCCAAGGTCTCGCCGGCGCGCAAGCGCGCAAGATAGCCGGCAGGCTCCGAGGTAAGCGGCTCAGCCGAGCCGCTTTTGTAAGGCCACCATCAACTCGTTCCCGTTCAGCAAGGTGGCGAAAATGCGGAACGGCAGCTTGAAGCGATCCTTGAAGAACATCAGGAACCCGAGAAACGCCTCAGGGTCCCATATGTGCCAATGGATGCTGATGCCCGTACGCTGGTAATAATCCACCACTTCCTCGATCTCCCCGGGATCGGTCCGCCCATCCACCGTTCGCGCGTATTCGCGGTAATGATCCCGCGCGGTAGACTCGCAGCCATGGAGGCATTCGTCAAGCAGGTGCTGGTTGGAAGTGATTTGCCGGTCCTTATCGAAGGTTTGCCATTTATCCGGCACCGTCAGCAACACGAAACCGCCGTCCTTTACCACCCGCAACATGTTCACCAGGGCCCGCACCGGATGCTGGCAATGTTCGATGAACTGGCAGGCGATCAGGAAATCCTCGCCCCCGTCCGGGAGCGTCGCCAGGGTCTCCCCGTCGTCGACGATGTCCACCTGGACCAGGTTTTCGTTCCGGAGTTCCGCGTATTGCTCGTAAAGCTGGGCGCGCGTCATCCGGTCCACGTAGCGGGCGCGCGATCCCGGCGGCAAGCGCAAAGGATGGTGCAAAGCCCCGATTTCGATGCCATTGCCTATGCAGAAGCTGCGGGCGAATAGGGCCCGATTGTTTTCCATTTCGGATTATATTATCCGCTTCCCGCCGCGGACGGGCAATCATGCCATGAAAACATCCGACTTCGATTTTACGTTCCCCGAGGAATTGATCGCCTACCAGCCTCTGCCGCGCGGGGAGTCCCGCATGCTGGTGGTCGAAAAGACCGGGGATGCCGGGCCCGTTACCACGCTCACCCGCTGCTTGATCGATTATCTGTCCCCCGGCGACGCCCTGGTTCTCAACGATACCCGGGTCCTCCGCGCGCGTCTCCTAGCGACCTTGCCATCGGGCGCCCGCGTCGAGGCCTTGCTCTTGAAACCGCTGGCGGGGCCTGCCACGCGTTGGGAGGCCATGGTAAAACCCGGTAAGCGTTTCCGGGCCGGTGAACGGATTGCGTTTTCCCCCGGACTCGTGGCGACCGTGGAAGAGGTGCGCGAAGACGGGACGCGCGTGCTTGCCTTCGGCTTGGATCCGGCCGGATTCCATCGCGAGCTGGAAGCGGTGGGTCGCATTCCCTTGCCTCCTTACATCAAGCGGAGCGCGGAAAGCGCGGATGCGGATGCCTACCAGAGCGTATTCGCGGCGCATCCGGGATCGGTGGCCGCGCCTACCGCCAGCCTGCATCTGAGCGAGGCCATGCTGGCGGACATCCGCGCCAAAGGCGTTCACGTCCCCATGTTGACCTTGCACGTGGGCGCCGGCACTTTCAAGCCGGTGCAGAGCGAAAACCTCGAGGGCCATGTCATGCACAGCGAGGCCTATGTCCTACCCGCCGAAACGGCGACCGCTTTGAACGCGGTGCGGGCGCGCGGCGGCCGGGTATGGGCGGTGGGGACCACGGTGGCTCGCGTCCTGGAAACCCGCGCGACGGGTTCCGGCGCGGAAGTCTTTACCCCCGGAGCGGGCGAGACCGACATCTTCATCCGCCCAGGCTATGCATGGAAAGGCGTCGACGGATTGATGACCAATTTCCATTGGCCCAAGTCCACCCTCTTCATGCTGGTCTGCAGCCTGCTGGGCGCCGAGCGGGCCAAGGCGATCTATGCGCAGGCCTTCGCGGAAGGATTCCGGCTGTTCAGCTACGGGGACGCCATGTTGATCCGTTAATCCGGAAAAACAAATGAGACAATTCCGTCACCAGTAACATCCAAGTGCCGAACCATTCCGCCCGGAGGCGCCCATGCCCGTCAAAAACATCCCGTCCTTGCCCATTTCCGCAGCGCTTATCCTGTTGGCCGCCTGCGCCCAACCGCGCATGGTCCCGCCCGAGGACGTTGCCAAAGGCATCACCCTGGAAGTGAAAAACCGGAGCAGCGCTTCGGGAGCGTTGATCAAGGAGGATTTCGACCTTGGACCTTACAAAGTCGCCAAGGTGGATCGCAGCTGGATCCATGGGAAGGGTTCCGGTTTCGGCGACTATAGCGAGAAAAATTCCAAAGCCACCTACAGCTATGAGCTCCTAGGCGGAGCGCGCGCTTGGAAGGGCACCTGCGCCCTCAGCAAGGATGAAACGAGCATCAAGCTGGGCAAAGGCATGTCCATGGGGGAGTCTAAGGCCGGCGTCTCCTGCGGATGCGCCGACGGGAGCCGGTCGGGACGGATCGAATTGACCCGCAATACGAGCGGGGAATTCGAAGGCAGCCTGTCCCCGGCAGGGCAGGCCTACGTATTGCGACCAGTCAAGGAAACCGATCGCAAATATTTCGGGGGGGAACCGGCGGGTTACCGTTTCGACGGGACCGACGGCCCCCGCGGCGCGGTGGAAATGCTGAAGCCGGGCCGCATCTGGTTCACGGAGAAGATGGCGGACGCCGAGCGCGAACCCGGCGCCTGCCTGTTGGCTGGATTGATGCTGTACCGGGAGCCCCGCGATCAGGGTGATTGAGTGGTCCCCTTGACCCGATCCGCCGGCGCCTTCGGAGGGATGCCTTTCCGCGGGTTTCAGCTATCGTCATTCTTGCGATGGCCGGAATCGAAACGGAAATTGTTGAATTCGAATCCGATCCGGGTTTTCCAGGTTCTTAGCGAGTAATACGCGATGGGCTGGGCGTAGCCCCTTTCCACGGTAACGAACCCCAGGATGGGCAGGTGCCACCAGCGTCCCTTGAACGTGGCATGATAGGACTGGTTGGCGAACATGTCTTCGAGGTTCCCGCATTGGACGCCTCCGGATTGGATCCCGAGACCAATGGAACCGTACGTCCAGGGAAGGTTGGGGAGGTGGATGTATTTCAACAAGAAGAAGTCCGTGGGCACGATCGTCGTCAATTCGAACTGGGATCCGTCATACTGCCAGATGTGGGGCTTTTCCCCGTCGCTGTAAAAAATAGAGGAGTCTTCCAGTCCCGAGAACCGTAATTCGGTCTGGTTCATGTATTCCTTCAGCAAGAAGAAGGTGTCGAATTTCCAGCTACCGAATTTGAAATGGAAGGTGGCGGCCTGCGAGAGGTAGTTCCAACCCATGGAAGCGAAATCCTGGACGATATACCCCTCGGGGAATGATTTCTTGATCGCGTTATACTGGCTGTCGCTTTCGATGAACATGCCGTTGGATTCGTGGGCGATCGCGACCGAATAGTCATATCCCTTTAAATACTTGCGGGAAGCGAGCCGGGACAGTTGGACGGAAAACTCCGGATTTTGCAGACGGGAAATGACGGGCCCGGATTGCTCCGAATCGAAGTAGAAGTCGTACAAGCCCTGGTAGATCATGGCGAAAGAGAGCGCCGTCTTCCGCCCGAGCAAGGAGAGCTTTATGCCCGGGCTTACGAAAAAGGAGGGATGGCTATAGCTGCGGAAGTACTTCGTATCCGAAACGAAGTCATACGAGAAAGTCGTCGGTTTGAGCAAGATGCCGCTCTCGAATACGACGTGCCCGGCGGAAGATTTGATCACGGGTAAGCGGCCCGATATGATCGCATTCGTGTCGCAAGCCGGTTTCGGCGCGTTTTCCTCAACGAACACGGTGTCATCCGGTAGCTTCGTTTTGCCGAGGCCATCAAGCGTGCGGACATCCGAGGCGAATGCGCATATGTTCAAGAGGGCGATGAAAACTACGAATTGGATCATCCGGTCTCCCGTTCAGAAGAATTGTTCCTAAAGCATCATTGGCCCGCCTTTGATTCTATACCGGGATGAAACCGTAACCTTGGGGTTACTCAATTATTGAAGCGGAGGGAACGCGAGGATTCCGGAAGAAACGGAACCGGAGAATGGACCGGTAGGGTCGCGCTTAAGCTTCGTGGACCGCGTCCACGAAGGCGCGCGCGTGATCAGGATTGATGTCCGGCAATATCCCGTGGCCCAGATTGAAAATGTGCGGGCGGCCGGCAACTTGCGCTTTCATCGCTTTCACCTTCGCGCGGATGATTTCCGGAGGCGCGTATAGGGTGCAGGGATCCAGGTTCCCTTGGAACACTTGCTTCGGATAGGCCTTCACGGCATCCGACAGGTTCACCCTCCAATCCAGTCCCACCACGTCGGCGCCCAGGGAGACGAAATGCGGCAGCAGGTGCGGCGCCCCGTTGGCGTAATGGATTACGGGGACGCCCGGATGCGCGGCCTTCACCTCGGCAATGAGGCGGCGCGTATGCGGAAGCACGTGATCGCGATACTCGTCCGGACCCAGATAGCCCGCCCAGGAATCCATGATGGTCAGCACGTCGGCGCCCTGCCTGGCCTGTTCCCGCAAATAGGCCGAAGTCACCGAGGCAAGCTTGCCCATCAAGATCGCGAATACTTCCGGCCTCGAAAAGAGCAGAGCCTTGAGCCTGGCCAATTCCTTCGACGATCCGCCCTCCACCATGTAGGAAGCCACCGTGAAGGGGCCGCCGGCGAAGCCGATCAAGGGGCCGCGATTCGCCAGGGCCTTTTTCGACAGGCGGATGCCTTCGAAAACGTAAGCCAGGCTGGAGTTGAGATCGCCTTCGGGAAGCGCGCGTATGGCCGCGTCATCGCGCAGGGGGTTGGCGATGACCGGCCCCTTGTGCTCTTGGAACTCGACCTGCAATCCCATAGGGGGAAGCAAGACCAGGATATCCGAGAAGAGGATGGCCGCATCCACGCCGACTTGATCGAAGGGTTGCAAGGTCACTTCCGCCACCTGTTCCGGCGCGCGGCAGAAATCCATGAACGACGGGAAGCCGGCGCGCACGCGCCGATAGTCGGCCAGGTAGCGGCCGGCCTGGCGCATGATCCACACGGGAGGCCGCGCCGGCATACGGCCCAGGGCGGCATCGAGCAGGGAGCGGTTCTTCAGTCCTTGGCCGGCGGGGGCGGGGGAAGCTTCGGGCATATTGGGCAATTTAGATCAAAAGCGGTCCGGTCCCCCAGCCAAGCGACGGACGGATCCGCTGGCGAATAGTGCCGGCTTGTCATTCCACGCAAGCGGAGAAGCCCCACCATCCGTCCATTTCGGTTTCCTGGACGATCCGGAAAGGCGAAGTTTCCCGCCATTCCAGGAAGTGGCGCTTGTCTTCCAAGCGCTGCCCGGAGACCACGAAGATCCCGGGACCGGCCAGGGACTTGGAGCCCTTGGGGGCCAGGCGCGTGCGCAGTTCCTCTCGGAATGGCCACAGCTCGGTGCGGATCATATTGCAGATCACGACGCCGAAGCGGGCCTGCGGCGAGAGCGCTCCGGTTTCGCCGATAAGAGTGCGGAAGCGGCATCCCGGGGGAGGCGGATTGAGGACCAGATTCTCGTCCAGGCAGGGGCCCACCACGGGATCGATATCGAGGGCGATGACTTCGGAAGCCCCTAATTGGGCCGCGTAAAGGGCCAGGATGCCGGTCCCGGTGCCGATATCCAGCACGGAGGCCCCTCGCATATCGGCCTTCTCCAGCAGCAAGGCGGCGATGCGGGTGGATTCGTGGGAGCCCGTCCCGAAGGCCATCTTTGCTTCCAGGCGGATGATATGCCGGGCTCCCGGCGGGGCTTCGATCCAAGGCGGGATGACCGTCAGGGCTTCGGTCACCGGTACTGGCGTTTGCCGATCCCGCCAACTGCGATCCCAATCCTCGATGCTGGCTTCGCCGGAGGCCAGCCCGGGCCGATCCGAGAATCGATCGCGGGCCGCGGCCAGTTCCGCGGCCGATCCGAAAAAGCCCTTCAGCAGGATGCCCTCCGGATGCGGGCCCCCTTCCTCCACTTCCTCCACGCCCGTGGCTCCGGTCTCGAATAAGCCGTCCTGATCGAGTTCCAGGCGGTCCGCCCCAGCGCGAAACGTCAGCCACCAATAGGAATCCAAAGCGCCTCCCGACCCTGCCAAATCGTGCCAGAGGGGCAAATATAGGCACTTCTCCTCCTGTCCCAGGGAGTCTTTTCTTATATTACCCGGTCCACCAATCGCCTTCCGAGGCCGGCGCAGCCGCCCGGAAACAAGGAGTCCAGTGAGCGAGTCCATCACCGCGCCGGCATCCTACGAGCAAGTGCTCATGGATGCCCGCGCCTGCGTGGCCGAAGCCCTGGATCAGGTCCATACGGTCATGCTGGAAGTGGCCGAGCATGCTCCCGGCAAGCTTTCCGGCCAATTGAATTCCCTGCTGGTGCGGAAAGGCAAACGCATCCGCTCCACGTTCCTCTTCTTGTTGGCTTCGTGCGGCAAGAACGGGCTTTCGGAAAGGGCGGTGCGGGCGGCCGCGGCCATCGAACTCATCCACCTGGCATCCCTGGTCCACGACGACATCATCGACGACAGCGACTTGCGCCGCAACGAGAAGACCGCCCATAAACGCTGGGGCAACCGCATGGCGGTGCTCTTGGGCGACTATACCTTGGCCAAGTCGATGGAGATGGTGTGGAGCGATCGCGATCATCGCATTCCCTTGAGCCTTTCCAAGGCCTCCAGCCGTTTGATCATGGCCGAGGTGATGGAAGTGGAAGGCGCCGGCAACGCCGATCTCTCGCTGGAACAATACTTCGCCGTCATCGAAGGGAAGACGGCGGCTTTGCTGATGGCGTGCGGGGAATGCGGCGCCGTCCTGGCCGGATTCGACGAGGCCATGGTGCGGCAGGGTCTGGAATTGGGCCGCAACTTCGGGATGGCTTTCCAGATCATCGACGACTTGCTCGATTTCGGGTACGGGGCCGAGAACCTGGATAAGCGGACCTTCTCGGATTTGAAGAACGGTTATTTCACGCTTCCCCTGATCCTTTTCTTCGAGTCGTGCACGCCGGCGGAACGCCAACGCATGTTGGGCCTGCTCGCGAACGCCGGTTCGGAAGCCGGGCAGGCGGAGATCAAAAACCTGCTGCAAGCGCATTCGGCGTTCCAGAAGGCGCGCGATATCGCCATCGATAAAGTCAACGCCTGCATGCCGTTCCTCGAAAGCCTTCCGGACACGCCGGCGGCGGGCCATCTCAAGCGGGTGTGCCGACTGATGACCGAACGCTCCCTCTAGCGCGGTCAAGCGCTGCCTACCTGGCCTCCGCCTTCCGGACGGTCTTCGTCTTCCCGCCCTTCGGCTTCTCCATCCCGCGCTTCACGCGATTGGCCGCCGCCACGTCCTTGAAATGCATGTGGTCGGAATTATCCACCGAGAAAAAGTGCTCGCGCGACCCGTCGTCCTTGGCGACGAAGTACATCTTGTCGGTATTCAACGGCCGCAGGGCGGCCCGTAAAGCGCCCCGGCCGGGATTGCAGATGGGGCCGGGCGGAAGCCCCGTGAACTTGCGGGTGTTGTACGGCGAATCGCAGTTAAGGTCCGAGACCAACAAAGGGCCGGTGGGTTTCCGCACCGCGAAACGCACGGTGGGATCGGCGCCAAGGCTCCAGCCCTGGTTCAACCGGTTCCAGAACACTCCCGCGATGGGTTCCTGCTCCTGGGGCACGGCGGCTTCTTTTTCCACGATAGAAGCGAGGGTCACCCAGCCGCGTTGCCCGTATTTCTGGTAGACGGGAGTCGCCACGTCGAACTCCTTTTCCACCGCCACGAACCGCTTCGCCATCACCTTCAGCACGTCCCTCTCGGTCACGCGCCAGGGTAACACGTAGGTTTCGGGAAAGAGGAAGCCTTCCAGATCCGGCGAATGGAGGCCGCAGGCCCGGGCGAACTCGGCCGAATGCACCAAGGAATCGAACTTAAGGCTGTCCAGCGGGAACTTTGCCTTGAGGATGGAGTAGATCTCCCAGGAGGCCTTGCCTTCGGGGATGGTCACCACCTGGGTGGCCATCTTTCCGCTGGTCAGTTTCCAGGTCATTTCCAATGCCGAATTGGACGGGCGCACGTAGAAGTAGCCCGCGCGGATCTTCTTATCCTGCCGCGAAAAGCGCAGGAACAACCGGAATACCTGGGCGTTGGGGATGAGCCCTTTCTGCTGCAGGTCTTGCGAAAGGGCCGCCAGGGAGGCCTTGGGAGGGACTTCGTAGAGCACGTCCCCGGTGCCCGGATCGGCCTCCAGCCCGGTCTCCGCCGCCGGCTTGGCCACCGACTTGGCGGTCAGCACCCATACGATGGAACCGGCCGCCGCCGCGATCAGCAAGAGCAACGCCGCCGCGCCGGAAAGAGAGAATCCCTTTTTGGTTTTTTTCGCCATGTAAATCCGATGGATGGGGGAGGGGTCCTATCTGGTCGATTCCAACACCAATTTAACCCTGTCACGCGCTCCGGGCACGCGGATCCTCGACCGCTGGCACGGAAGCCCGGACGGGTTTACGGCCCGCCAGTTTGCCGCGCACGGCTTCCGCCACCACGGCGGTGTCCATCTGCCGCAGGCAGGAAAAGTGCGAGCACGGGGGCATAGATCCCAAGTAGTAGCAGGGACGGCAAGGCAAGTTCGCCAGGAAAACCGGAGTCGATCCGATGGGGTTCCATTTGCGGGGGTCGGTCGGGCCGAAAAGGGTTACGGTAGGCACTCCGCAGGCGGCCGCCACGTGCAGGGTACCCGTGTCGTTGCCCACTACCAGATCGCATGCGGATACCGCCGTCAGCAGGGACTCATAATCCAACAGGCCGGTCGTATCCTCCGCCATCCCGTTCGCGGCCGCCAGGATGCGGGCGGCCTCGGGCTCTTCCCCGCGCGCGCCGAATAGCACGCAGACCTTTCCCTCCCCCGCCAGCAGGAGGATGAGTTCGGCGAAACGTTCCCAGGGCCATTTCTTTTGCGGCCAATTGAAGGAGGACCCGTAGACGATGCCGATGCGCGCGCGCGGCCCGGGGGCATGGGCCCGCGGGTAGAGAGGATCCGGTTCGGATGCGGGAAAGTCCATGCCCAGGACCCGGTAAAAGCACTGCCATTCGGGCATATGCCGCGGCACCGGGACTTCGAAATCATGATACTTAGGGAAAGCGCCCTCCACCTGGAATCCGCGCGAGAAGGGGATTCGCAGCAAACGCTTCAGGATCGGGCCCGTGCCGCGATACAACTCCAGGTCCACGAATTGCGCATAGCCGTTGCCGCGCAGGATACCCAGAAGCCGGAGCAGTCGGCCCCATAACCGGGGGGACATCAACTCGAAGGCGAGACGTCGTCCCGTGATCGGGAGCTCGTACACTTGATCGATCTCGGGGGCATGGCGGTAAATGGCCGCGATGCGCGCGGAGACCAGAACATCGATGATGATTCCGGGGTAGCGGCGCCTGAACTCGCGCACCGCATACAAGGAGACCACGGCGTCGCCCAGGCAGCACCATTTGCAAACCAGGATTCGATGGGGGCCGGTCGGTTCTACGGGCCGGGTCGCGCCGGGACGGGGCCTCAGCCAGCGGAGGATCCAGGGCAATACGGCCCGTTCCACCCTGCGAACCTTGGCGTTGCTCCGCACGGGATTGCAATCGCTCATGGTCGGCCGCCCAGCATGGCGGAAAGGGCCTTTTCCAAGCCCTGGGCCGCGGCGGCGGGACCGTACCCGGTTTCCGCCCGGGCCTTCGCCGCCTCCAGCCGGTCCGCCGCGGGGTAGTCCGCGAAGATTTCGCGCACGGCTTGGGCCAGGGCTTCGGGGGTATCCAGATCGCGGGCCGCGATGGTGGGGAAGTCCACGGCCAGGTCGGCCAGATTGCCGCCCGTGCTCGCCAGCACGGGTAACCCGAAGGTTACGCCTTCGAGCGCGGCCTTGCCGAATTGCTCGGCTTGCCGCGCGTTCTCGCCCGTGGGCAATACGAGGAGGGAACACCCGGCGAGGGCCCGCTCTAGTTCCGCGTTCGCGACATGCCCCGGAAATTCCACGCGGCCCGACAGGCCCCGCTCCCGCGCCAAAGCCTCCAAGCGCCTCCGTTCCGGGCCGTCGCCCACGATGCGCAGGGAGAATCCCGGCAAGCGGACCAGGGCTTCCACGATCAAGTCGACGCGCTTAAGCGGGATGAGCCGGCCGAGGTAGGCGATACGACGCGATCCGGGATCGGCTTTCATGGCTTTGCGCGCCCGGATCCATAAGGGGACGACGGATAGGGGCCCCGGATAACCCCAGGCGCGCGCGCGCGCGGCGATGGCGGCGGTGGGAACGATACAACCCCGTGCTTCCGCGAAGGTTTTCTTCAGCAAGGCCGGGAAGGGCCAGGGCAAGGCTTTGGGCCGGTTCTCGGCGCTATAGAACGCGAAGGGAATGCCCAGCGCGCGCGCGCGCGACGCCACCTGGCGCGTGGCCAGGCACCAAGGTTCTTCCCAGCAGTAGATGGCGTCGGGCTTAAGGCGCGCGAGCAACGCGCCTAAGCCTACCCAAAGGAAAAACGAATTGCGGCCGGAGGCGATCACGGGGAGGACGTGCAAGGCGGGACGGTCGCCGGCGGCTTGGGTCGCAACGGGAGCGCGATAGGCATGGCCCAGGCTGCGGGCGCGCCAGATATGCGGCACGATCAGATCCACCTGATGGGCGCGCCAGCCGTGGAATGCCAGCCGGTTCTCTTCGGCGGCGAGGGGATGTCCGATCACGGCGAGGCGGCGCTCAGGCAAGGGCGCCTCCGGGGAAGGGGAGGGTTGAGCCCTGGACCGGAGCTAGGCTCGCGGGGGCGACCGGGCCGGTCGCGGCGCCCGATTCGGGCCGGGCCTCCGCCTGGGCTGGCTTGGCCTGGGCGGCTCGGGTCTCGCGATAGAAACGGGTGATGCAGCCGAGGCTGAACCAGAAGAAGATGTCGCCCGGAGGCGTGTGCAAATGCGTACCCGTGAGATTAAGCAGGGTCAGCATGAAGACGATGGTCATCAACAGGCGGGTGAGCTCGCGCATCTCCTCGTCCTTGGTTTCCGCTATGATGGACATTCCCCGGTAGAAAGCCAGGATCAGGATGATCAGGAAACAGAGGAGTCCTGGGTAACCGATCTCGCCCAGCACCAGGAAGTAATAGCTATGCGCGTATCCCGTGGTCCCTTGGCCTTTCCCCAAGGGGAAGTAGAAGGAGTTATAAATGATGCCCATCCAGGTTTCCATGCGCTTCTGGACGCTGTATTCCTGCAAGGGATTCGCGAGGGCGGCGGTGCGATTGCTGATCATGCTCTCGGTGAGGTTCGGGCCCTTGGAATTGAGGCGCGCGCTGAGCGCCCCGTTCCGCTGGAAGCTGCCTCCGCTTTCCCCGCTCCCGCCTTTGACGGCGTACCCGACGATCCCTCCGGCCATGGCCGCGATGATGGCGATCTTGGCCCATTTGTTCTTCAGGCGCAGGAAGACCAGGTAGAAGAAAATGCCGGCGGCGGCAGCCAGCCAATTGGTGCGCACCGAAGCGATGAGCAAGGGCGCTATGCAGGTTCCGACGAGCAAGATCCCGAATATCACCGTATGCCGGCCCCGGCTCAGGATCCAATATCCGCCCGCGGCCAGCATCAGGACCATGCCGTCGGACATGGCCGCCGGGGATACGTAGGTGGAGAACGGCCGCACGATGCCGTCGATGCGCAAAGTGGTGAAGGTGATGGAATCCATCCACTTCTGTTCGAAATCGGTGAATCCGAATAGGATCTGGCGTATCCCGTATAACGCCGTGAAGAAGAGCAGCCAGGAGGCCCAGGCCAGCACCGATTTCGTTTCCTTGAGGCTGGTGAGGACGTAACTGCCCGCGAAATAGAAGAACACGTAGAGCCCGTTGAACTTGAAGCCGTACAAGCTTTCCTGGATATCCAGATCCGTCCCCACGAACACCTTGATGAAAAGCAGGATGGTGTAGAAGACGATGAAGGCGGAGAGCAAATCCCGGGAACGTTCCTTGTTCAGGATCCACAGCAGGATGAGGGCGACGATGAGCCCGCCCATCACGCCGTCCGAGATCAGCATCAGGTAATCGAGGGTGGGCCGCTCGCTGACGAGGTAGTACATGCGGCGGAACAAGGAAATGTAGAGCGGCAGGCAGAAGAGGTAATAGACGCCGAACTTAGGCCATTTAAGGGTGGGAACGAGGAAGAGCGCGATGCAGAAGATGGCGGTTTCGGCGCGGGACGGAACGTGCATCAAGCGATAGGCGAATCCGATGCCGAAGAGGAGGATGGCCGGGATGAAAATGGGCCAGAAGCCGGCTTTCTTCATGCCCTGCCCCCATGCGCGGCCGCCGCTTTCGGGACCGCCGGGTTTTTCTGGGCGCGAGCCTTGGCCAACCGGTACAGGTCGAGATAGGCGGATGCTACCACCGCCGGGGCGAAGCGGCGCGCGAATTCCCTGGCCCGCTTGGCGATTTCCCGCCGCGCGCCCTCGTTTTCGAGAAGGCCCGCGATCAGGGAAGCGGCCTTTTCCGGCGGCGCGATCACGCCGGTTTCGCCGTCCTTCACCAGGAATTCGCTGCCGGGGTGGGGAGTAGTCACCACCAGGCACGAGCAGGCCATGGCCTCGATGATCCCTACCCCGAAGCCCTCGTAGCTGGAGAGGCAAAGGTAGAGCCAGCTTTCCCGGTACAGGTCGAGCAATTCCGCTTGGGAAATCCGCGCGCGGAAATCGATTCCGTGATATTCGTCGCGTCCCTTTAAATCATCCACTTCCGCGCGCGGTCCGACGTAAGTCAGGCGCAAGCCGGGCATCTTCTCCCGCAGCCCGCGCCAGATCTCCAGCGCCAGGCCGCCGCGCTTACGGGACTTGCGCGAACCCAGATAGACCAGGCTGGGAAATGCCGTCTTGCCCGCCGCCGCGGAATCCGGTGGCGCGGGCAGCATGCAGGGGATGACGCGGTCGATTCCGGGGAGATGGGCGGCCACGTGCGGGGAGATGCCCACGGTGAGCCGGCAGCGTCTCGCTTCCCGGCGTTCCATCCAATACGACAGGCCTTGCGCCAGCTTGCCCTTGAGGCCGGCGGCATGCCGGTACTCGAGCGCGGCGGTCCCGTAGAAAGTGCGCACGAAATTGCCGCGATAGCGCAGGAAGCCGCCGTCCCCGTGCACGTGCACCACGTCGAATCCGTCCGTGGGCAGGCGGCGGTACCAAAGCGGGTACCACAAGCGCTTAAGGAAGGGGGCCCAGCGCAAGGCCCGGCGGAGGCCGGGCAAGCGGATGGGCAGGACGGCATAGCGCGCATCGGCAGGGAGGGCGGAATGGGTATAGACGGAAACCGCATGGCCGAGATCGGATAAGGCATTGGCCAGGCGATGCACCTGCACGGCGACGCCGGTATAGGAATCCGGCGGAAGATCGCGATGCAGGAAGAGCACCTTCATGCCGCCGCCCCCGTGCCGGCCGCTTTCCCCGGACGGGCATCCAAGAGGAAATCGCCGGTGGCGCGGGCCACCGCGGCGGCCGTATAGCGCTCTTCGACATTGCGACGTTGGGCCGCCCGCACTCCATCGGCGCCGGGAATGGGGAGGGCCGAAAGCAAGACGGCCAGGGATTCGGCATCGCCTTGGCGGAAGGTCGCCTCCGGGAACAAGGTGATTCCGGGGATGTTCCCCGAATCGCTTCCCAGCGCGATGCATCCGCACAGGACGCCTTCGATGAGGCTGCGGCCGATCTGCTCTTTCCAATCGGGAAGGGTGAGGGAGGGAAGGATGACGTAATCGCCGGCTTGGTAAAGACTGCGTAACTCTTCGGCCCCGAGGGATCCGAGATGGCGCCAGCGCGATCCCAGGCGCCAGGGGAGTTCGGCCGCCAAGGGTCCCTGGCCCGCGCTCAGGACGCGCAGGCGGGGAAAACGCGGGAGGACTTCGGCGAGGAGGCGCAAGCCCTTCGCTTCCGCCATGCTCCCCGCGAAGATGAGGGCGATCTCCTCGTCCCGGATGCCGAAAACCCGGCGCAAGCCGGGACGGTCCGCCGGATCCGCGGGGCGGAACCACGACTCCGAGGCCCATAACGGGATGACGCGCGTGGGGCCCGAGTACCCGTTCGCCTTGAGCGCCGCATCGGCTTCTTCCGAAGCCGCTATGCTTCGCGATACCAGAATCTGATTCAAAAGCGTGGCCAATCGATGATGCCAGCGGTAGTAGCGGGGGGCGCGCAGGTTTTGCAGGGAATAGTTGACCACCCGCACCGGGGGCCAGCACAGCCGCGCCAAAAGCGCGTGCCAGGCCAGGCTGGCCCTATCCATCTCGTCCATGACGTACAGGTAACGCGGACGATACGTCCAGAGGTGCCAAGGCAGGGCGGGCACCAGGTAGCGGGCGCCCCCGCCGGCGAAATAGGGGGTTGCCACGATTTCGCAGCCGCTCTCGGCCCAATCGCCAACCGGACCGAAATCGCGCGAGCCGTGCCGCCAGCCCCGGGGGGAAAGGACGCGCACGCGCATGCGCCGGGCCAATTCACGGAAGAAAGGCCGATACGCGGGCACCACGGCGCCCGACCAAACGATGAGCACTTTCACGAACTCTTAAGCCTCGCGATCTCTCTCCATTTTACCATGCATAGGCCGACGATGCAGGCTTGCTCGGCCAGCGCCACGATCATCGCCTGCAGCGACGGCAGCAAGGCCCGCAGCCGTTCCCCGGCGCGCAAACCGGGCTGCCTGCAGAGGTAGCGGAAGCATTCCTTGAAGTACAACGCGAAGTATTTCACGCACCAGTCCGCCAAGGTGCCGCGGGCATCCCCATGATGGCGAACGCGAGCGTAGCTGGAAGGGTGCTTACGGTACAACCGCATCTCCGCCCCGACTAGGCGGACCTGGGTGCGATAGGCGGCGCGCAGGGAGGGCAGGAAGCGGCGAGGCAGATGGGGATGCTCCACGATCAGGTCGGCGCAAAGCGGGATGGCGACCCCGTGATCCAGCAGGGTTAGCGCCAGATCCGTATCCTCGCGGTAATTGGCCGTGAAACCTTCGTCGAACCCGCCCAAGGCGAGCGCCTTTTCCACCCGGAAGACCATGTTGGCGGTGGCATAGGCGCCGCCCGGATTGTGGAGGGAATGGGTGAACGGCGGTTTGGGGCCGGCCACGGGTCGCACGGGCCCTTCCACCGCGGCCCCGCCGGAATAACGGGATGGGATGCCCGACAGGGTTTCGAAATACGAACGCGATAAGATGCAATCGGTATCGGTGAAGGCGAGCCAGGGCGTCGGCGCATGGCGCAAGGCATGATTGCGCGCATGGGCCGCGGAAACGTGCGGCAGACGGTGGGCGGTCAGGCGCGGATGGGCGGCTTCCCGCAGCACCGCGGGGGTCTCGTCGCTGGATCCATCATCGACGACGATAAGCGGCACAAGGTCGGCGCCGCGTTCGCGCCATGCCGATAGGAAAGCCCGCAGGAGTTCCGCCTGGTTGTAGGTCGGCACCGCCAGGGAGATCTCCACTTTAAACCGCGCCCCGCCCGAACAGCACCGTCGGGATCGTCGCCATCAGGATCTTCAAGTCGATCGCCAGGGACGGATGCAGGGCGTAATACACGTCCAGATCCACCATGTCGTTGAACTTCAGCTTGGAGCGTCCGCGCACCTGCCATAGGCCAGTCATCCCTTGCGGTACCGTCATGCGCACCTTCTGGATGTCGTTGTACTGGCTCACCTCGCGCAAGAGGGGCGGCCGCGGCCCCACCAGCGACATGTCGCCCCGCAGCACGTTCCAGAACTGTGGCATCTCGTCCAAGCTCGTACGCCGCAGGAACCGGCCCATCCGGGTCACCCGCGGATCGTTGCTGATCTTGAAGGTGAGCCCGCCCGATTCGTTGAGGTTGTCCAGCTCCCATTGCTGTTGATGCGCCCCCACCCGCATGGTCCGGAACTTGACGAACTTGAAGCGATGCCCGTATTGGCCCATGCGGGTCTGCACGAAGAAGATGGGACCGCGCGAGTCGAATTTGATCAGGGCTACCATGAAGGGGAACAACACGAAAAGGATCATGAGGCCGGCCAACGCTCCCGCGATGTCCAATACCCGTTTGCCGGCGCGGTACGCGCTATCGCGAATCCCTTTCCTCGGCGTATTCGCCATAGGTCCCGAGCAATCTCCGCGCGCATGCGTCCGGGGAGAATTCCGCCCGGATGGCTTCCGTCGCTTCGCGGGTCCCCGCGGGAAGCCCGCGATTCCCCACGCTCCATTCTCGTATTTTTCGGGCCAAAATGGCCTTGTTTTCCGCCGGGAACAGGGTGCCGCGCGCGGGCCGATCGACGATCTCGGGGATGCCCCCCACGTCGCTGCCGATCACGTAGCAGCCGCGCGACAACGCTTCCAAGGCGGTATAGGGGTAATTCTCCATGAGGGAGGGCAAGATCAAGGCGCCGGCCCAATCGTAATGATCGGGCATACGGGAATGATCGCAAGGGCCCGCGTATTCCAAGGCGTAACGCCTGCCCGCGGGCCCCTGGGGCAAATCGCGGTGGGCCTGGAAATCGCGGATGCATTGGGCGTCCAGCTCGCGCGTAGGCGGGTACATATTTCCGACCACCCGCAAGGTCAGCCCTTCGGCATCGGCGCCCAGGGAATCGAGGGCCCCCAGCAGCACTTGCAGGCCTTTTCGATGCTCCACGCGCCCCACATATAGCAGATGCGCCGATGACTTGGCCTTCCAATCGATGGGATCGTCCCAGAGCAGCATAGGATTACGGTTGACCTCCGCCGCTTTGGCCAACCCCAGGATATCGCGCACGTAACCCCGCGCCACGCTGGCGCTCGGCGAGACCAGGCGGTCCGCGCGTTGGCAGGCCTGCCTTTGCAGGCGGAGCACCAGCATGCGTTCCAGGGGATTGTCCACGTACCCTTCCATCCAGCCCGTATGCACGCGGCAGATCAAGCGGGGGGCCCGGGCCCCCGGCCGGCGCGGGAAAAAGGCCCCTTCGCCCGCCGTTTCGGGATATTCCCAGGCGTCGAAGCCGGCAAGGTCGAGACGTTCTTCGAGGTAACGGCCGGCGGTGCGCGCCCAGGTCAGGGCGTCCAGATAATGCGGCAGGGTGCGACGGTACCACGCCCGATACGGGTAGAACAAGCGTCCTCCGGGCAACGGATGCGGCCCCATGGGGACGCGATGCACGAACACCCCGTACTTCGATTCCATGCGGTATTCCGGTCCGTTGCACACGACGTGGACCTCATGGCCTTCGCGGGCCATGAGCGCCGCGGCCGCCGCGGAGTAGGTCGCGATCCCGCCCACGTGGGTGAGCGGGGGATATTCCCGGGAAAGGATCCCGATCTTCATGCGCCGCCCCGGGAAACGGATAGCCCGCGGGTGGGCCGTTCGACCGGCAAGGCCGCGCGCCAAGACGCCAGCAGGCCCTCGGCGGCGCCGGCCCGGCGCGATGCGAGGTAGGCCTTCTGGGCGATGTGCAGATCGCCGTCCTTCCCGTCGCAATGGGCGAGCAAGGCCCCGGCCCAGGCTTCCTCATCCCCGGGCCGGGGACTCGGGGCGCCCGTGGCCCGGGCCACGGCCTTCATCTCGCCGGTGGCCGAGCCGATGCAAACGAGTCCGGCCGCCATGCCTTCGAAGTAAACGTAGGGGCTGTTCTCCCAGAGCGAGGGAACGACCAAGGCGGTATGGCGCCCGAAAAGGTCAGTCCGTTCCGCGGGGGCGCAGGGCGGTTCCCAGGCGATCCGATCCCGTACGGATCGCGGTTGGCTTGCGATGGCGTTCTTGACCGCCTCCGCGTAAGCCTCGTCGCCGATCGCGCCGACCAAGGTAAGCGAAGCGAAAGGGCGTTCGCCGGCCATGCGGGCGAAAGCGAGCACCAAGGGCAAGACTCCCTTGCGGGGTTCCAGGCGGCCGAGATACAGGAAGCGAGCCGTCAGGATGCGATCGGGCCTCGCGGCCGAGCGCGCCGCCGCCGCCAACCCGGCCGGATCGGGAGGCGCCGCCGACCAGGCCTCGTCTCCGCTGGCCGGGACTGGTCCCGGACCCGCCGCCGTTTCCGCCGCCCGCAAACGCTCCGCTTGTCGGGCGCGGGCCATGCGCATGGGCGATGCGGGATGCGATGCCGGGTCCGGCGGCAAAGGATTGGGCACGTGCTTCCAGGCTTGCAACCAAGGCAGCTTTTCGCGCATGAATTCCGCCGATGGCGCGGTCAATCCGGACGCGCGCATCAGGCAATCCCTTTCCCGCCAAGCCGAGATTTTGGAAATAAAACGGTCGAGGGCGTTCGTCGGCGCGTTCGCGATCAGGAAGGCAGGGGTATGTACGCGCACCAGGCAGCGCGGGCGTAAGCGCGGATTACGTAGGGCGAAAAAGGCATAGCCCAGGAAGTCGGCGAATTCATAAACGCGCCCCGGTACGTCGGTAGCCGACAATTCCCGCTCCAGCCAGCGGGCCTGTTCCCATAGGACGTTCTCTGCGTAACCTAGGCGATACGCCAGGCCGCGCAAGGGACGCGGCAGGCATGGGTATCGGCCGATGGGGAATGCGTTTTCGCCGGGATAGGCGGCTGGACTGTGCGTATAAATCCGCGCGGGAACGCCCGCATCGCGGCAGAGCGCCAAGGCCAGGCGGGCATAGGTGCGGATGCCGCCGCCGGCGGGGCCGGGCGGTTCGGGATCGATGAACGCGACTTCCATGCTTCGGCCCGGCGCCTCCTTAGGTGGCTTTTCCGGCGGAGAGCTTCCGCGCCAGGAACCAAGCCACCGGGCGCGGGAGGAACCGATCCAGGGCCTCCAGGATGCGGCGATCATCCTCGTTCGGTTGGAACATCAACAGGATCAAGACCAGGTAGGCCAGCCCTCCCACCGCGCAAGCGAACCAGAGCCGCACCGCCCGCGCCCCCAACAGGATATCCACGTCGTGGCCGGTCCAGTCGTAGATCATCAATTGCGTGGGTTGGAAGAGGTAGAATGCCGTACTCTCGATCCGCAGCAAAGATATGGTGACCGCGCAAAGCCCGACCGTCGCCAGGGCCGCTTTCGTCCACGCCCCCCAAGGGATGCTCAGTCCCAGTTTTCGGGTGGTATAAATGAATCCCCCGATCACCCCCAGGGAAGTGGTGCCGGAATAGCAAATGGCGGCGCCGCGCGAGCCGTATTTCGGCACGAGCCAGAAGCAAAGCGCGATGTTGAGTACCGCCAGCACCGCGCCGTACTTGAGGATGAAGTTCTGCCGGTTGCTGGCGTATAGGACGGCGGAACCCGGTTGGGCCAGGGATTGGAGCAAGGCCCCGGCGCAGAGGATCCGGAAGCAATCCTTGGCCTCGCTATACGCGTGCCCGTAGAAGATGACGACCAATTCGTAGGCCGCCAGGTAGCAGATGGCGATGGTGGGGAATACGAAGAAGGCGGAATAGCGTAGGGCATGATGGTAGGTCTTGCGCATCTTGTCGGCCTCCATGCGGCCATGATGCTGGGCCGAGAGGGGCAGCAGGATGCGCCACATCAGGTTGGGCAGGGTGCCCGTGAATTTCACGATCAGGTTCTGGGCCAGGTTGTAATAGGCGATCTGGGCGGCCGCGCAATAGCGGCCCAGGAAATAGTTCTCCGAACGGGACCAAACCACCAGATCGACGAAATGGACCCCGATGGCGGAGCGATTATACTCGAGGATTTCCTTCTTCCATTTTCCGTCCGACGGGGCGAAGCGGAACCAGCCCGTGAGCAGGCCTTCGCGCCGTGCGGCGAAGTAATAGAAGGCGAGATTGACGAACGCGAACAGGAGGTTGATCCAGAACAAGGACTCCAGGCCCCAGCCGTGGTACATCACGTAGACTTTGAGGAGCAGGGCCGACGGGGTGACCGTAAGCGAGTGCAGGGTCTGGTAACGGAATACCTGCGCGCCTTCCAGGGTGGCCGAGAAGATTGCGGTCTGGATTCCCGGGGTGATGGCCAGGAAGGCCAGGCGGAAAATGAAGGACTGCTGCCGCGTGAAGTAATGATCGGAGATGCGGGTGGCGAAAATCAGGAGCCCGATGGTCGTGACCGCCGCGATGGCGAACTCCACGTAGAAGATGAAGCGCACGGCCGAGAGGGCGTCGGCCTGGCGGCCTTCGGCGCGGTACTGGGCAGTGAATTTCGTGATCGAGGTGATGAAACCTAGCGAGATGACCACCGAAATCGTGCCGGCGAACCATTGCACTTGGTGGAAGATGCCCAGGTCGTTGGGTCCCAGCGAACGCGCCATCACCACGGAAGCGGCCATCCCCAGCACGAAGGAGACGGCGTTTGAACACAAGAAGTGCACGATGTTCCGGGCTACCGTGCGTAAGGTCGCCGACATGCGTTCAGCCTGCGAGGAAAGGGTCGATGGGGAAGCGCACTCCGGGGCCTAGTCCTTCTTGGCCAGGTAGTTGTGGTAGTAATGCTTGTAATACCCGTACGAGCTATAGCCCTTGGTGATGTCCACGTCGTTGAGGATGCATCCCAGCATGCGCGCGTTCACGTTGCGCAAGGACTGCAAGGTACGCATGGTCATCCCCAAGGTCGTCTTATGGGCCCGGATCACCAGCACCACGCCATCCAGCTTGGTCGCCAGGATGGCAGCGTCGGTAACCGCGATAATGGGCGGGGTATCGAACAGGATATAGCGGTAGCGCTTCTTCAACTCGTCCAGGAAATGATCCATCTTCTTGGATCCGAGCAGCTCGGCGGGATTGGGCATGTAGGCGCCCGCGGTGATGATTTCCAGGTTGGTCCCCGGGATGTTCCGGCACACCTCATCCAAGGTGTTGGTCCCGGCGAAAAGCTCGCCGAAGCCGGGCCCGCGATCGAGGCCGAACAAATGGTGGTTCACCGGACGGCGCAGATCGGTATCGATCACCAGGGTGGGCTCGCCTTGCTGGGCGAAGGAGAGGGCCGTATTGGCCATGGTCAGCGATTTGCCCTCGCCCGGCCCGCTGCTGGTGATCAGCAAGGTCTGGATCGCCTTATCCGGGCTGGAGAAAACGATGTTGGTGCGCAAGGAGCGATAGGCTTCCGCCACCACGCTCTCCTCATGCTGGGAGCCCATCATCAGGCCCGGGTAGCGATTGCGGATATTCTGCTTCTTGCCCTTGGTGAAGGTGCGCTTCACCTCCAGATCGCTCTTCTTGGGGACGATGTGGGGGATGGTCCCGAGCAGGGTGAGGGACATCTGCTTCTCGACGTCGTCGGGCGACTTCACGGTATCGTCCATGAATTCCCGCAGGATGGACAAGCCGATCCCGATGGCCAGGCCCACCAACAGGGATACGGAGTAGAAGATGAAATCCCGCCGCGGCACGGGTTCGACGGGGACCTGGGCGGCGTCCACCAGCTTGAGGCCTCCGCTCTTGGATTCCATCTGGATGGTGGCGTCCTCCAGGCGATCCGTCAGGCGCTGGTGGGTGGTTACGTAGCGCTGCAGCATGTTATCGAGTTGGGTGAGTTCGAACTCCTCCTGGCCCAACTGGGGATGGCCCTCGCGGTAGCTGATGATGGCGCGCTTGAAGGCCTCCAGGCGGGCGCGCTTCATGTTCATCTCGGCCTCCGAGGAAGCCAGCTCCTTGCGGATGACCTGCCATTGGTTGAGCAGCCCGATGTCCTGCTGGGGCTCGTTGCCCTTGGTCAGCCGCACCAACTTGCTTTCCGCCGCCGCCATGTCCTGGCTTACCTTGCTGTCCGGGGTAACGGGCACTCCCAGCCGGATCATCTTCTCCTTCTCGCGTTCCAGCGTCTTCATCTGGGCTCGCAGGGAATCGACGGCCTTCTCGTTGGCCCCCGAGGCGGGCTTGTTAATGGTGTTGTCCAAGGTACGGAAGTAGCTACGCTTGGCCTCCAGGTTGGCCTTGTCCAGCTCGAACTTCACCAATTCTTCCTGGTAATTCTTCTCCAGGGCTTCCAGGCCCGCCGCGTCGCCGATGCTTTGCAGCTTGGAGATGTCCGACTTGCGATTGCGTTCGATCTGGATATCGTCGCGCTTCTTCAGGCAGACCTCTATCTGCTCCTTGATGGCCTGGATGGTTTTGGCGCCCTCTTCGTTCTCGACCTTGCGGCAGAAGACGATCAGGCTATCGGTGGCCACTTTCACCAGGGTATAGCTCAGGCGCGCGCTATGGGTCTTGGAGATGATGGTGATGAAGGATTCCACCGTCCCCTCGTCCACGCGCATGTTGGCGCTGATGTACTCCTTCACCTTGGTCTTGACGCCCGCTTGCTCCAGTTCCGCGGCGGCCCCTTGCGCCACCCGGTCCAGGAAGGCCTGGCTCTGGAAGATGGCCCGGTAGAAACCGATGTTGCGTTCCGTTTGGCCGTCGTTGGACATCAGCACCGAAGCGGCGTTGACCGGCGCCTTGTCCAGTACCAATTGGCTGGAGGTGATGTAATAGTCGGGAACGTGCTTGACGAACCACCACGTCGGGCCGACGAATGCCGCCACGGAAAACAGGACGATGTACCGGCCTTTCGCCAACAGGCGGAAGTAGTCGCGGAATTGCAGTTCCCGCTGCGGCTTGGCCGGTTCGGTCATTTCTTCAGCACCGAAGAGATGACGAACCATGCCGTCAGGAAAGTCACGATATCGCGCATCACGTCCAAGGTCTTCTGCCAGGTGATGACCTTGGCGTACACGATCACCATGTCGCCTTCGCCCAGCAACGGCAAATCCTCGGTCTTGCCGTTATCGATGTACTTCTGCATGTCGAGCAGGTAATCGGCCCGCTGGCCGCCCGCGCTCGAGAAGATGCGCACCTTGGACATGTTGGCGTCCGCGTTGGGGCCGCCGGCCAGGTAGAGCATATCGAAAAGGCCGGCTTGTTCGCCAACGGGATAGAATCCGGGCTTGTTCACCGCGCCCAGGATCTTCACGTACTTGGATTTCTTGGACGCGAGCAGGATGATGCGATCCCCGTCGTATAAGGCGGGAAGCAAGGTGAGATCGCCGGAGTTCAGGAACTTCGCCAAATCGTAATAGCTCGCGTTCTCATCGCCCTGGTTCTTATGCACGATTTTCACGCGTTGCAGATCCGCCGTTTCCATCGTCCCGCCGGCGGCCAGCATCACTTCCTGCAAGCTGGACTTGGGCGGCAAGATCAATAGGCCCGGTTTTTTCACCTGGCCCAACACGTAGATGTTGATGGGGTTCTCGGTCAGAACGCTCACGAGCACCATGGGCGATTCCACCACCTTGGCCAGCTTGTAGGTCAGGATATCCTGCAGCTCGCTGGTGGTCTTGTCGATCACCGACATGTCCTGGTACAACGGATAATCGATGGTGCCGTTGTCGTTCACCTTCACGATCTGCGAGAGATCCTTGTCGCTCTTGACGACGATGGAAAGGGACATGCCCGCTTTGATGACGGTGGCCGATGCGTGGCCGGCCAGCAGCAGAACGGCGAATACGGCGCTAAGGAACCTTAGCATCGGACCTTGGGGCATGCTTACATTCTGCACTACGCATTGCGCTTTTTTCATCTTGCATTCCGCTGGTACCATATCGTCACGATTATAACGCCCGGATCCGTCCCGGGTCCGCCTGGATTCGCTTCGAATCCGCCCAATCGAAGATCAGCTTGGGTCTGCGCCGGGTTAAGCCGGCCGGAAGACGAAGGGGGACTTCATCTCCACGGGCCCGCCGTTGGAGGGCGGGAATATCCAACGTTTGATGCGACGGAGCAGCTCCTCGGTGAAATCGGGATCATCCAAGGTGGTCTCCGAACCCAGCACGGATGCGCTGGAAACGGTGCCATCGTCCTCGATCACGATGAGGATGGTGATTTTCCCCTCCAGGGCGGGGTTGGATTTGAGACGTTCTTCGTAGAGTAAACTCACGGTGGCCTGCTTGCGGGCGATGAAGGCCGCCACGTCCGACGGGCTGCGGTTCCCGGTGAATTTGGCGGAACGATCCGTAGCGATCGGGGCCTCCAGGTTGGCCACGCCCATCTTCTTCCCGATATTGGATTTGGCCGTCGCGAAGCCTTTCACCACGTTATCGATGCCTTGGGCTTCCCCTTCCGCGTTCCTCCGCGCCGGAGCCGAGCCATCGCGGTTTACATTGCCCTTCTTGCCGTCGTACTTGGTCAGCCCCTCGATGCTGCCCAGGCGCGCATCCAAGTCGCCGAAGCCGGCGAAGCGGTCGCCCCCCTTGCCGCCCGGGGAGCGCCCGACCGTCTTCCCCGCGGTACCCGGCCCCTTGCCGGAGAGAATCGACAATACCGCGGCCTTGGTGATCCGTTCCTGCACTTGGGTGATCTGCTGGGTCACGGTCGCGCGCGACCGCTCGATGCGCGCCAACGCCGACGCGTCGCCCTTGCCCGCACCCGCGGCCCCGCGCGGCCGCCCGCCGCTCGTGCCCGCAACAGGTTCGGGTTTGGGAATAGGCTTGCCCGCCGGCTTCAATGGCATGATGATCTTCGCCACCCGCTCGGAGATTTGTTCCAAGGACGGTTTCTCTAGTTGGCTATAATCGATGCTGCGGATCCCCACCAGGACCAGGATGAACAGCAGCAAGCAAGCCGTGAAACTGGTGACGCCGGGAACGTCGATTTGATCGAACAGTCCGCCCCGGTACCCGGAGTCGGGTTTCGCCTTGGCGGGCTTTTGCTTTTCCTTGGTGGGGCTACTCGACATCTTTCTTACTCACGGCCAGGGAGAAGCTGCTGTAGCCGTTGGCCCCGCAGGTGGCGAGCACCTTCTGGAGCAAGAAGTAGGGGATAAGGCGATCGCCCTGGATGGTCAGCTTGCCCGTGAAGGTGACGTTCTTATCGTACTGGGCGATTTCCTCCGTCTGCTTGCGTTTGTCCTCGAGATAGCGGGCCAGGCCCGGGATGTCGGTGCCTTCCCGCCCCAGCTCCTCGTCCACCAAGGCCACCGGCGTGCCTTCCGCCATGATGTGCTTCCGGCTGATGGCGATATTGAGGGTGTTCTCCGGCTTGATCTTGGAACTGCTGATCGGCAACTCCAGGTTCTTCGCCGGCGTGATGATATCCCCTTCGGTCGAGAAGTTCTTCAAGAGGAAGAAAACCAGGACAGTGAGCACGTCCACCAGGGACGTCATCTGCGGCTTGGCCGATTCCACCGGAGGCCGGCGGCGCTGTCGTCCCGTCTTCACCGGTACACCCCGCCGGAAAGCAGGATGTTGGTGAACTTGTTCTCGCGCATCACGTCCATGGTGGTGATGATGTCCTGGTACACGATGGCCGAATCGATCAGCAGCACCACGTCCTCGGCGGAAGGGTATTCTTCCTTCAGCTTGCGCATGAATTGCCCCAGCCGCGGGTAGTCGTAATCCTTCGTGCCCTTGGGGATGGGATCGAGCTTACGGCCTTCGCCGATAATCTGGAATCCGTTCTCCGAGACCACCACGGTAATGTCGACCGAAGGCCCCTTCTGCGCCGAATCCGGACTGGCTTGGGACTGATCGCCTCCGCCGCCCGCTTGGGGCGGAAGGTTGAATTTGATCACCGCCAATTGGGTGAAGACCACCATGGTGACCAGGAAGGAAATCAGGATGATGAGCATGTTCATCATCGGCGTCATGTCCAGATCGATGGGCGTTCCCATGGCGGATCCGCCCTTGGACGCGATGCCGCCGCGATGTTTTCCCCCGCCCGGCGCCGGCCCGGAAACCCCTCCGCTCATCCCGGCTGTCCGGGATACGCGGTCCCTGCCGTGGGCTTGATGCCCGCCTTCCGTTGCGCGTTCATGAAGTTGACCATGCGCAGCACGGTCTCGTCGATTTGCTCCAGCAATTGGTTGGCCTTGGATCCCAGCCACGTGAAGGCGGCCATGCAGATCATCGCCGACATCAGCCCCAAGGCGGTGGCGTTCAAGGCCAGGGTGATGCCGCGCGCCAGGAGCTTGCTCTTTTGCGAGGGATCGGCGGACTCCAGCGCGGAGAAGGCTTCTTGCAATCCGAAGATGGTGCCCAGCAAGCCGACCAGGGTACAGAGGTTGGCCAACAGGCCCAGCCAATGGGTGCGCTTCTGCAAGCGGGGAACCTCGCGCAAGGAGACCTCTTCCAAGGCATCCTTGACCTCTTCGGGCGTGGCCGATTGCTCGTACTTCCAGATCCCGGCCTCCAGGATGAGCCCCAGGGGTGTACCGGTTTGGCTACACAATTTCCGGGCATCGGCCAGCTTGTCCTTGCGGATGAGGGAGGTCGTGTCGGCCAAGAGCTTCTTGGAATTGATCCGGCACTTGATGAAAAAGAACCAGACCCGCTCGCAAATGACCGAGAGCCCTAAACCCAACAAAGCCAGGATCAGGTACTCGACCGTGCCTCCTTCGTTGATGAATTTGGCGATTTTCATCAGGATTTCCATAAAACCTCTGGTTCCGCGGGACTGGGATGCAGGGGGATTATCGTATTTCATAGGATTCGGAAGCAATGAGACACGCCCAGGGAAGCGAAGGCAGGGGAGGAACTTACGGAGCTTTGACCGGGGCGGGGGAGAGGGTAAAGGGTACAGGGTTAAGGGTACGGGCGACGCTGCGCGCCGGTGGGGCCACCGTATAACCCTTTACCCTGTACCCTTTACCCTTAATCCCTTTTCTATTCCCAATCGGCAGGGGCCAAAATGCCAGTTTCGCTCTCTTTCCCCCGCCTTCCCTTGTGTAATTACGGCCTTGGCGGTATATTCCTACGCATCGGACTCGGCTTCCCTCCAGCCGGTTTTTTTAAGGAAGGATTTATGAAGAAGACCATCGCGTTTCTGTTCCTCGCATTCGCATCCATCGCCCTTGCCGGATCCAAGACTGAAACATCCACCGTCATCCGCATCAAGTCGGGCGGCGCCACCCTGTACAAGTCGGAAGCTTCGGACGCGGCGGACAAGGTTGCCGATCTCGGGACGGGCGACGAGGTCACCATGTTGAAGCAGGGCAAGGCCCGCTCGATGATCAAGACCAGCGGCGCCATCAAGGGCTGGGTCGACAACAACACCTTGGAAAAGGTCAAGGTCACCAGCGGCGGTTCCCATAACCTGAAGGACGTGGAAGTCGTGGGCTGGCTCGACAATCCGTCGGCCGTGTACATCTTGGACAACAGCAACCCGGATCTGAACGCGCTTCCCTTGGATCGCGATTTCACCAAGGAAATCGTGGAAAAGAAGGATCGCGAAGAGGTCGAACGCACCTACGACGAGAACTGAGTACGGAAAGACACAGAGGCGGCCGGGCGGGACCCGGTGCCGCCGACGGGAAGGGCCTCTTCGGGGGTCCTTTTTCGTTTGCCCCCTTTCTCGTGTAATGGGCCCCTTGGGAGGGGCCCTCAACGGGCTACCACCCTTGCTTGCGGATCCCCTTTTCGCCGATCATGGACCGGATCCCTTCTTTAAGCTCCGGCAAACCCGATCCGGTAATAGCCGAGGTACGGAGGATGGGGCAAGCCTCCGCTTCGAAGCGAGGGTCGATGGGGAAATCGCCCAAGTCCTGCTTGTTTAGGACGAACATTTTGGGCTTTTGCAGCAGCAAGGGATGGAATTTTTCCATCTCGGCCCGTAGCACCAGGTACTGGCCAAACGGATCCTCAACGCTGGTATCGATGACGTAGGCCAGGCAAGCGCAGCGCTCCACGTGCCGCAGGAATTGATGACCCAGACCCTTGCCTTCGGCGGCACCTTCGATGAGACCCGGTATGTCGACCAGTACGTAGCTCTTACCGGGAGCGACGTTGACAAGGCCGAGGACGGGCTTCAAGGTCGTGAAGGGATAGTCGGCCACCTTGGGGGTGGCGGCGGAAAGCCGTCGGATGAGGGAGCTCTTTCCGGCGTTCGGGAAGCCCACCAGCCCGCAATCGGCCACCAGCTTAAGCTCCAATTGGAGCTTGCGGGATTGACCGGGATCCCCCGGAGTGGACTTGCGTGGCGCGCGGTTGGTACTGCTCTTGAAAGCGGCATTTCCAATGCCCCCCCGGCCACCCTGGGCCACCACGCATTCTTGGCCCTCTTCCTTCAAATCGCTGATCAAATCGCCCGTTTCCAGGTCTTTCACCAGGGTGCCCACCGGCACGGGGAGGCGGATATCCCCGCCGTTCTTGCCCGTACACAGCGACGGCTCGCCTTTGCCTCCGTCGTCGGCCCTGAAGATGCGTTTGTTGCCGATATCGTACAGGGTATGAATGTCGTGGCTCGCGACCAAGATCACATGGCCGCCGCGCCCCCCATTGCCCCCACTCGGCCCTCCGAGGGGAACGAACTTTTCCCGGCGGAAACTGACCATTCCCTTGCCGCCATGGCCGGCATGGGCCTCAAGCTTGGTTTCATCTATGAACATGGGGCAAAGGTAGAAAACCGTCCAAGACGCAAAGCGTGTGCCATCGAATCGCCCCTTTTAGCCTTCCGGTCCGATCAGCCCTTGCGGCCGGGCGTAACGCCGGAGGGACGGCGATACGCATGAATTGTGCGTACCTGTATTCACTTCAGGATCTTGAGGGGCGTGATCCTCGTTGTTAACTTAATCGCATTCATGGCGCCCGGACGCTGCCGGCTGAACACACCAAAGAGGGAGTTGCCAAGGATGTCCAAGAAAAAATTCGTCACGACCGGAGAGATTGCCCGGATCTGCGAAGTAAGCCCGAAGACGGTGATCGCCTGGATCGAGCGCAAGCAACTGCGCTCCTTCCGCATAGGGAGGGGTCCCCGCAAAGTTACCCTCGCCGATTTGTACGAGTTCCTGGGATCCCGGAATTTTCCGATCGCCTCCCTGGAAGATTTGTCCCGCCTGCTCGAGGAGCATTCCGTCCGGGCGGAGTTGGTTCCCGCGATCTAAAGGGTACGAACCCTGAAGTCCCGATCGACTAATTGAATGCTCGGCTTCGGCCGAGCCGCGCGGTAAGGGCCCGGCCGCGCGACTAGTCGCTTAACCTTTCCCGACCAGGCTCGATCCATCCCGTTGGTCCGCGTCGGCGCCGCTTTTCCTCAATTCCCGGCTATTGATCCCGAGTTTCTTCATCTTGTTGTGCAAGGCCGTCCGGGTGATTTCCATGGCCTTGGCCGCGTCCGATACGTTCCATTCGCTGGCTTGCAGGCGCGCCAATACGAAATCGCGTTCCACCTTGCGTAGATGGCTCTTTAAGGCGGGGTAGGTTTCCTTATCGAAGGCCTGCACCGGCAGCGCGCCGGCCGAGGCGGTCCCGGACTTCAGGTAGCCTTCCACTTCGGAGCGCGCGATGAACGGCCCCTTCGCGAAGGAGATCGCGCGTTGCAGGATGTTTTCCAATTCGCGGATATTGCCGGGGAACCCGTACTGCATCAGGAGCTCCAAGGCCCCGTCGCTCATGCCCACCTTGGACGCGTTCCGTTTCTGATGCTTGGCGAGGAAGTGCCGTACCAGCAGGGGTACGTCCTCGATCCTGTCCCGCAGCGGCGGCAGGCTGATGGGAATCACGTTCAGCCGGTAGTAGAGGTCCTCGCGGAAATGCCCCGACTTGATGCCTTCCTCGAGGTTGCGATTGGTCGCCGCGATGACGCGCACGTTCACGTGCCGCACCTTATTCTCTCCGACGCGGCGGAATTCGCCCTCCTGCAAGACCCGCAGCAGCTTGGTTTGGCTGCGCAAGGGGATATCCCCGATCTCGTCCAGGAAAAGGGTGCTGCCGTCGGCCACTTCGAATAGTCCTTCGCGATCGGCGACGGCGCCCGAGAAGGCGCCCTTGGCGTGGCCGAACAACTCGCTTTCGATCAGGCCGTCCGAGATAGCGCAGCAATTGACGATGACGAAGCTATGCGTGGGGGCGGCCGCCTCGGCGCTATAGATGGCGCGCGCGACCAGTTCCTTTCCGGTTCCGCTCTCGCCGCTGATGAGAACCGTGCCCCGCGAATGGCGGGCCTTTTCGATGAGCCGGAACACCTCTTCCATGGGCTCCGAGGTCCCGATGATATTGTGGGTGGCTTGCCCGTCGATGGGCAGCTTGGCCAAGGCCCCGGTCTTCGCGCGCGCGCCCTTCTCGAAGGTTTTGGCGAGGGCGGCGTGCAATTGATCCGGATTAACCGGCTTGAGCAGGTAATCGTCCGCGCCGATGACCTGGGCCTTGCGGGCCACGTCGTAACTGCCGTGGGCGGTAAGGATGAAAACCGGGAGACCGGGTTGGGATTGCTTCACGCGGCGGACCAATGCGAACCCGTCGATTCCCGGCATGACCAGATCGGTGATGACCAGCTCGAACCGGCGGCGCCCCAGCTGTTCCAGGGCTTCCTCCCCGTTCTGCGCCAGGTGCACGTCGTAATTGGCCGCGGCGAGGATATCCTTCAGATAGAAGGCGGTGATCTTTTCGTCGTCCACTACCAGGATGGAGGGCTTGTCCATTTTCCGATCCGCATTCCCGAGTCCGGAGGCGCCGGCGTGGTTACGCCGCCGCTTGCCAGGATCTCACCAACTCGGCATACAACTTAGGATAAGTTCCCGCCGTCTCCTTATCGAAACCGGCCACGCCCACCCGCGGCCGGATGGTAAGGCGTGCGCCATCGGGCAGGGCCACTTGCCGGCCCATCGAATCCGCCAGCTTGCGTAGGATGGCGGAAACCGCGTCCAGGGGGGTCATGGGAAGAACCACCAGGATGCGGTTGAAGGACAGGTAGCCGACGAAATCGGATTCGCGCAGGTTGCGGCGCAGATCCCCGATCAAAACGTTCTGCAAGCCGCGAAGGGCGTCGCCTTGCGTTTCGAAGGCGGCCTTGTCTTCGGGCAGGCCGTGGAAGGAGATCAACATGGCGCTGAAGGGAAGATTGTAGCGGGATGCCCGGCTGATCTCGCTCTTGACGAAGAAGTCGAGCACGGCTTTGACGTAGACGCCGGCGGGCAGATCCTTGGAGGCGGCTTTCTCGCGCCGCGAAGCCATCTCCTGGCGCACCTTCTGCATCACCTGGCCGCCGGCTTCGCGGGCCAGGGCCTCGGCATCGAGCCCATCGCGGGCCCGGCCCATCACGTCTTCCATTTCCTTCTCGTCCCCGAACATTTCCAGCAGGAATTGGATCTTTTCCGATTCGTTCACGCCGGCCGCCCCTAATTGGGCCATGGCGGCTTTGCCTTTCAAATCGTTCAGGGAGTTCTGCATGCGCAGACGCAACTTCTGTTGGCCCATGAGCCGCATCTCTTCCGGGATGCCTTTGTCCTTGAGCTTCTGGTTGACCTCCGCTTCCATCTGCTGGAGCATGGAGCCGAGCTTTACGGCTTCGCGGGGATTGGCCAGGATGCGCTCCTGGGCGGCTTCGCCGGTCTTTTCCACGTAGTCGGCGAGCGAATTGATGAGTTCTTCGGCCGAACCTTCGCGGTTAGACTTGCGCGCCTCGCTGGCCAATAAGATCAACTGGGCGGCCTGGCGGGGATTCTCCTGGAGCTCCTGCAGCAGCTCTTCGTGGCTGACGCCCAGGCTTTCGCCGGCTTGCAAGAACTCCTGATAGCTACGATCGGTACCCATCAGGGTATTGAGTTCGGCCAGCAGATTGAAGAACTCCATCAACGGCACTCCTTGCCGGACCAGGGCGGCGCGGAATACGGTCAGGACCTGTTGCAGCAAGGTGCGATCGGGCACGATGCGCTGGACCACCTGGGCCATTCGCTTGGGGTTGCCCTTGCACTTGTTGTATTCCTCCATGACCAGTTGGGCCGCGGTCTGCACGAACACGTCGTCCGCGGCCTCCGCCAGCTTCCCGCCGTCCGAGGCTTTGCCTTCCGTCGCCCGCCCGTTGGAGCCGTTACCCGGATTGCCGTTGAGGCCTCCCGATAGATGCTGGGCCAGCCCCTGCTGGGCTTTCACCGCCTTGAGCAGTTCGGTGCGCATGGAATACATGCCCGCCAGCAAATCCTCGAGAGGTACGCCGTTCTGGCCGGCTTCGGTCCGGAACGCGCCCACCACGTTGATGAGGCTTTGCCGGAGTGTCTCGGCTTCCTGACCGGGATTGGCCGTCGCGTTCTTGAGGATGGCATCGGGAATGGCCGTGGGATTCTCGAGCGTCCGCAAAAGGCTCAGGTTGGCGTTCATCTCCCGCGCGGTGAGATGACCCAGGACGACGCGCATGGCCGCATCGTCGAAGGCGCTGGTGCGGCCCGCGTCGCCGGGAAAGACCCCGTCCGCCACCTCCATAGGCGGCCCGGCGGGCCGGGAAGACCCTGCGGCTACGACTTCATCGCCTTCCTTGACCGTCTTCAAAACCACGTTATTGACGTTGAAGCAAGTGACGCCTTGGTTGGAAAGGTAAGCCAGGAAGCGCATGGGATCGGCATGCGTCAGGCTGCACGCGTCCAGGAAGCGCGCGAACGCCTTCAGGGAAACGGGCGTAGTGATGGTGATGGATTCGATTCCGAAGCGGCGCAGGTGATCGGCGAACTTGCGGTTGTTCGGCGCGTAAACCAGGTCCACGTGCCCGATGTAATACCCGAATTCCTGGAAGAGCAGGGAAAGCGATTCCGATGAACCCAGGCATTTCCGCAAGGCCTCGTAAGCCCGGGGGATAAGCTCTTGCGAAGCGGGATGATCGAAGGCATAGGCTACCGTACGCTGGTAGAACAGATTGAGCAGCCGGACCAGGGTATCAGCTTCGACGCGGCTGAATCCGGAGCCTTGCTGGCCGGGGCCATTCTGGCCCTTGGAATCTTGGTTCATGGGTTCCCGTTATTTTAGCCTTTTCCGACTCCGGCGGCCACATGCGGCTTGGGGGCGGACCCCCGGGCTGGTTCCATCGGCGGAACGCGCCTTCGAGGCTCTGCCCATGGTATAATTCCCGGGAATGTCGATCCCTCCGAGCCTGCCCGATTTGACCGGCCTGACCCTGGGAACCGTTACCTTGCTGCAAAAGATCGGCGAAGGCAGCATGGGCGTCGTTTATCGGGGATTCCAGAATACCTTGAGCCGGCCGGTGGCGGTGAAGGTGGTCTTCCGCAACCGGCTCAACAAGCTGTTCACTTCCGAACGGTTCCGCCAAGAAGCGGAGGTGGTGGCGAACCTGCTCCATCCGAACATCGTCACGATCTTCGAATTCGGCGAACAGCCCGATTACATGTACTTCGTCATGCAATTGGTTGATGGGGTTAACCTTTCCGCCTGGCTCAAGCAGAAGAAGAAACATCCCTTGCCCAAGAAGCGCCTGCCTTCCATGGACGACTTGTTGCGGGTGGCCGAGCAAGCCTTGGAGGTGCTGGTCTTCGCCCATGGGGAAGGGGTCATCCATCGCGACATCAAACCCGAAAACCTGATGTGGGTGGAGAAGACGCGCAAGGTGATGGTGGCCGACTTCGGGCTGGCGGCCGTTTACCACACCGTTTACGACGAAGAGAAAGCCTTTATCCTGGGTTCGCCTCTCTACGTTTCGCCGGAGCAGGCGCGCGGCGATGCGGTGGACGGCCGCGCGGATCTGTTCTCGCTCGGCTGCGTTCTGCTCGAATTGAGCTTGGGTTTCCTGCCGGTGAAGGTGGAACGGCCCGAGCGCATCTTCCAGACCCGGGCCAAGGAAAGCCCGGACATGTTCACGGGCATGGCCCGGGACCTAAGCGCGGCGGTGCCGCGGGCCTGGAGCGATTTCATGTCCAAATCCCTGGTGCCTAAACGCGAGCAGCGCTTTCGCGACGCGGAGGAAATGCTGGCCGCCATGCGCGCCATCGCCCCGGGGCTGCGGGCGGCGGACAAGGAAAGCTCCGTTCCCGGAACATGATGCCGTTCCGATTTTTATAAATTTACCTGGGCACTTGTCCTTTACTTGACCGCTTGTCCTAAAGGGGAAACGCGATGGCCTTCGAGGGCTCCGAGACGGAAAAGCACGATCTCCTGGAGGGCTTGCTAAAGGGCCTGCGCGAGGACGATATCATCGTCTTGGATCAGTTCACCGGGTACCAGAATTCGGCAGCGCCTTTTTTCGATAAGGTGGAGGTCGCCCATGAGTTCCTCGATCTGCTGACCTTCAAGATCAAGGAATCCAAATCGCGGATGAACAAGGAGGTCCTGGCGCAATTCTCCCTGGCCTTCCTCCGCCAGACCATCCGCACCTACGGATACAACCCTAAGTTCGTCGCGACCCAGGCCAAGGCCCTCATCACCTATTACCAGAACCAGAAGAGCCTCGACAAGGCCATCGAGGTTTGCGAGTTCCTCATCCTGCAAGGCATCACCGATGACGATGCCAAGGGCTTCCACGTACGCCTGGACGAGCTCTACCGGCTCAAGCGGAAGATCGAGGAAAAGGGCGGGGACGTTAGCGGGATTTCCTTCCCCACCGCCGACGACGACGAAGACGATTCCGACGCGGGATAACGCTTCCGATTGAGCGGCGCCCCGCGCCGCCCGCCGACTTCAGGGCATCACGGCCAATCCCATCAGGAACGAAACCAGGTTACAGGCGAAGGACAGCGCCAGCGCCCGCGCCGGTCCGGCGGGGAGCGCCAGCGCCAGTATGCCCGCCTCGACCAGGGTCACCGCCGGTTCGCCGATCGCCATGAGCGCGTGCCGGTCCTGCACCCAAGCCGGGAGGACGAACCACAGGTAGGGTAGGGTTGCCGAAGAGCAGAGGATTCCGCAAGCCAGTACCCGGCCCGTGGACGGGGGAGTACCGCCTCGCCTGAACAGGCGGGTCACGCCCCACAGCACCGTCGTTTCGATCGCCACCGTCAGGCCTAGGGCCTGAAGGAACATTCCTTCATACCGCATCCCCGTGATTCAGCGCTTTCCGAGATCGAGCCGTGCGCTTTGCGTCCAGCCACGCCCCTGCGCCGACACGAGATAGCGGCCCGCGGCCATCGCCGGCAAAGCCAGGATCTGGGCCTCACCCGAGACCGCTACGCGGTGTTGGGCCCAGGCCCGCCGTCCGCCCGCGTCGAAGAGGCTGACGGAGGCGATACCGCTATGTTGCGGTACCCAAATCAAGGCGCGGCCATCCGCTGCGAGGCGCGCCATCGGCGCCGCTGCGACCGGGGCGCGCAAGGCGGTGGCGCCGGGCGCAACCTCCTGCTTGGATCCGTCCTGGTGGGTTTGGAGGATCGCATGCAAGGCGACCTTCTCGGCCGATGCCCCTTCCAATTGGTACTCATAGGTTTCGGAGATCAAGGTGCTGGTGTTGGAAACCCACTGCGATTGGGCCTCAACCTTGCCCTGGATCATAACCTTTGCGCTGGTATCCGATGCCTCGGCGGCGTAGAAATCGATCTCGTCGAGCTTGTAACCGGTGATCTTCGCTTGCACTCCCGTTCCCATGCGCGTGGTCGCGACCGGTGTGGTTTCGTTGCCGGGAAAGAATTCGAGGGCGGAGAACGCCAGGGCCGGGTAATCCCCCGTGTTGACGATGGTTACGGTGCGGGGAACGAGATGGGAATCGGGCGGCAGGATGTCCGCGTGCGCGGACCAGGCCGTGGCCGCGGCGAAGCATAGGGATTTAACGAAGCATGAGGAATTCATGACTACTCCAGGGTTGGATGGGTTTAGAAATACGGGCGCGACCGCCCCGGTTTAAAGCGAGATCACCAAGTCGAGCTTTCGCCTGAACGGATTTGCACCAGGGCGGAATCCCGTCTCGTTTCTCCTCCGCATGTCGCGCTCGGCGCGCAGGTCGTCGTGCTCCAGGTTTTCACGACGGTGTATTCGCCGGCCGGCATTCCCTTTAATTCGAAGTGGTTCAGGCTATCGGCTTGGGCGAAGAAGGGCGTGCCGGGCGCGTAAGCGAATGCCGGGTAGCCCGGCGTGGATTCCGGGATCGTCCCGGACAGGGTTCCGGTCGGTTCCAGGGGGGCGCTGTCGCTCGCGTTCGCCTCGGCCGGTACCGTGAGTTCGGTGAGCAAGGCGGCCTTTCCGTTCGCGCGATGGCGCGCCAGAAGCTGGTAACGGCCGGGAGGCAGTTCGGCGAAGGTAAACGCGCCGGTGGAGTCGGCGGTGACGGCCTTCGCGAAACCCAGATTCGCCTGCGGGAGGAAATCGACGGAGTAGAGTTCCAAGCTATTGCCGGAATCCGTGCGGCCGGTGATGGCGTTCGGTCCCGCCGTCGCTTCTACCTTCTCTTCCTTTACCCCTACGGTCTCGGAGCTGGTCCCGCCGTCGCAGCCGCCCAAGCCCGCGGCAGCCAGGAGCAAGCCGAGCGAGCCGAACAGGATCCATCGATCCGAAAACTTCATGCGGCCGCTCCCGTGCCGTAAGCGGCGCTGAGCGGAAATACCTGCATGTTCACCTGGTAGACCCGGCTGGCGGTCTCCGAGGCTTCGGCCAACTCGCCGATGCGGCGCCGGGCCTCGGCCAGGATGTCCTTGACCATCGGAAGCAGCTCGGGAGCGATGCCGATCGTCATGGTGGAGAATTCGCGATCGGGCTTGGCGAACCGATCCATCGCCTCCATGGCCAAGCGCAAGGTTTGCTGATGGAACAAGTCCACTTGCAAGGCCGAGGCCTTGCGCCCCGTGGTGATGGCCGCCGCGGCCACCTTCAAGGCACCGTCCGGGCCGGGTTCGACCAGCCCCAAATCCGAAAGCAGCTTCACCGACTTCTGCGCCTCTTGGGCGGTGAGGGGCGGCCGCAGGGCGGCGCCCAGGGCGGCATAATCGTCGCGGAATGGAGCGATGGCGAGCAAGGCGCGGATAACGCTGTGGTGCCATGCCGAATAGAATCCGTATTGGGTCTCACGCACCAATTGGGGATCGGAAAGGCGCGCCATGGCTTGGAGCTTCAGGAATCCCGATTGGCGATCCCCTGCGCCCTTGGCTTGGTTGAATTCGACTAGGGCGAGGAAGTAACGGGATTGCAGGCCCGTATGTCCCAGGGCTTTGGAGAGCTTATCGGCCGAGGCCTGGGAGAGTCCCTTGCGGCCTTGCAGCAAGGACGTAAGCCAGGAAGTGGATTGCATGCCCGCCCGCAACGCGAACCACCGGTTGGAGCAAGGCAGCCCCTTTTTCTTGCGATCATCGACCACGTCCCGCAAATAGGCGCGGTAATCGGTATAGGCGGTGAGCGGCTTCATAGGGGCCCGTTCCTGCGCTGCGGGTGCATACCGAAAGTATACTCCCGATGCGGCCGGGCCGATGGATGCGGAAGGGTGACGCTTAAGGATTCCGCGTTCCCGGGAGAGCGTCGGACGGCCTGTGGCGGCGGATTCCGCCGCTTCCTGGGGGAATCACAGGAACTTCGTGAGGACCTCGGGCCCGTTCCGGGTCATTGCCACGGTGTGCTCGAACTGGGCCGAGAGCTTGCCGTCCCGGGTGAATACCGTCCAGCCGTCTTCGGCGACATAGACGTCCGGGCTGCCTTCGTTGATCATGGGCTCGATCGTGAACACCATGCCCTCGGTGATTTTCTGCCCGCGGCTGCCGGAGCGGTAATGCAGCACCATGGGATCTTCATGGAAGCCGCGCCCGATGCCATGTCCGCAGAACTCGCGCACCACCCCGTAACCGAACTCGTCGGCCAGGTCCTGGATGGCCGCGCCGATGTCGCCGAAATGGTTCCCGGGGTAGGCCACCGCGATGCCTTCTTCCAGGCAACGGTAGGTCACGTCCACCAGCTTCTTGGCGCTGGCGGAGGCTTTGCCGACGAAGACGGTCTTGCTGGTATCGCCATGATAGCCGTTCAAGGTGCAGGTGACGTCGATATTGAGGATGTCGCCGTCCTTGAGAACCGTCTTGCCGGGAATGCCGTGGCAGACCACGTTGTTCACCGAGGTGCAAACGGATTTGGGGAACCCGTGGTAGTTCAACGGCGAGGGATAAGCGCCCTTCTTCACGGTATAGTCGTGCACGAAGCGATCGAGGTCGTCGGTGGTCATCCCCGGCTTCACGATTTCCTCGGCGCGGGCCAGGATTTCGGCGGCCAGATTGCAGGCCTCCCGCATGAGGCCGATTTCTTTCTCGGTCTTGATCTTAATGGCCATATAACCCCGGATTTCCGTGCAATTTACAAAATAATACCTCATGGACCGCCTGAGGGGCGGCCGGCGGCCGGGCCCTCGTTCCGTTTGGGAATCTAAGCGGGAATAATCGGGGAAATGCGACGGCCCGGGGCTTCCGGGCCGCCTCATCAACGCCTGGGGCCCGCGCCTTCTTCGGAAGGTTCGTCTTCCCGGGGGAGCGGTTCCGTCAATCCCGTGAAATGGGTCCAATAGAACTTGTGCAACATCATGCCCAGCACCTGCTTCTCGTCATCGGAACTGATGAGCGATTCCAGCAGCGGAATCATCCGGTTCGCGCCCGCCAAGTCGTTCTGCTTGAGCTGGCGGAATTCCTGCTCGAGGTAGACCGTGGTGCGTTCCTGGATTATGGCCGCCAATTGCGCGTCCGACTTGAGGGTCTTCTTCACGAAGGGGATGTCGAACTTGGCTGCGGTGTTCTTGAGGGCAATCTCTTCCACCAGCCCCACGATGGAGATCGCTTGGCCCGATGCGCCCGCGCGGGCGGTACGGCCGGCGCGATGCACGTACACTTCCGGATCGTCCGGATGATCGTACATGAAGACGTGGGACAGGTTCTGGATGTCGATGCCCCGCGCGGCCACGTCGGTGGCCACCAGGAACCGGATTTCGTTGTTCTTGAGATCCTTCATCACCTTCTGGCGCTGCTTCTGGTTCACTTCGCCGGAGATGAGGCCCACCTTGAAGCCGCGGGCCCGCAGGTATTCGTGCACGTAGGCCGTATCGCGCCGGGTATTGCAGAAGACGATGGCCGATTCGGGGTTGGTCTCTTCGATCAGGCGCAGTATGGTCCGATCCTTCTCATGGGGCTCGCATACGTAGTAGATATGCTCCATGTTGGATACGGAAATGTCGGTGGGGCAAAGCGAGAGGAATTTCGGGGCGCGCATGAATTCCTGCGCCAGGCGTTTCACGTTCACCGGCATGGTGGCCGAGAACATGTAGGTACAGCGATCCTTGGGCAATAGGCTGTGGATGCGCTTCATGTCCGGATAGAAGCCCATGGATAAAAGCTCATCGGCCTCGTCCAGGACCAGATCGCGGATGGATTTGAGGTTGAGGTTGCCGTTGATGATATGATCGAGCAAGCGCCCGGGCGTGCCCACCACGATGTGCACGCCGCGTTTGAACGCGTCCAATTGCGGGCCGTAGGCCACGCCGCCGTATACGGCCACCGAGCTGATGCCCATGGGTTCGCCGAACTTGACGGTCTCTTCGTAAACCTGCAAGGCCAGCTCGCGGGTGGGAGTCATGATTAAGACCTGGGGGGAACGATGGCTCTTCTCGATCACCTGCAGCAGGGGCAGCACGAAGGCGCCCGTCTTGCCCGATCCGGTCTTGGACTGGACGATGATGTCCTGGGCGTTGAGGATATACGGGGTCGCCTTCTTCTGGACCAACATGAGGTCGCTCCATCCGTTCGAGCGGATGACGTCCTGCAAGGCGGGGGAGAACTGGTCGAAGGTGAAATCCGGGAGGGGAGGGTTCGGCTCGATGATGCGAACGGAAGGCTGATCGTAGGGGCTTTTTGCTTCGGGAACCGAATCCGGTGTGGAATCGCTCATCCTGGGTAACCAATCGGGTTAAGGTAAGTATCGTGGGAAACGTGGGAAATCTAGAAAACTGCGGCTCGGGTGCATGCCTGGCTCTGGGGTAGACCTGCGTCCGTCGCGGGGTGCGGGAAGGCTCGGACAAGGCGTTTCCCGGGTGTGGGTCGATGCTCCGTCCGGCGCGGCGATGCCCGCAATTTGGATGTCCGTTCTTGGCTGCTGTGCGGGCTTTCGATGGGTGGGGTGGAATAGCTATTGTTTTCCCCCGGTTGGCGCCCCTCTAAAACGAGTGGCGTAACGACTGGGAGAACTCATGAAACACGTGCTTTGCTTTGGGGATTCCAATACCTGGGGCTATATCCCGGGGACGGAAGGGGAGCGGTTTCCTTTTGAGGAGCGTTATCCGGGGATCCTGCAGGGCCGTTTGGGGGCGGGGATACGCGTGCATGAGGAGGGGTTGAACGGCCGTATGACCGGTTGGGACGATCCGCTTTGTCCCGATCGGAATGCCTTGAAGCAAATCGCGGCCGTATTGGAAACCCATCGTCCCTTGGATATGATCGTCGTGATGCTGGGGACCAATGATCTCAAGCGATTCATGCGCCTGGAAGCGGTGGACTGCGCCCTGGCCCTGGATGGCTTGATCGAAGCCATCGAGGGGGCCCCCTGCGGCCCATCCGGAGGGCGGCCGGCTTTGCTGGTGGTGTCCCCTCCCCACGTGGTGGAAACGCCGACGCCGTTCGGCCGGAAGTTCGACGGGGCGATCCCGAAGTCCCATGCCTTCGCGGCCGCTTACGCGGAAATCGCCGCGCAACGCAAATGCCTTTTCCTCGATGCCGCCCCCGTGGCGCGGGCCTCGGCGCGGGACGGGATCCATCTCGACAAAGAGGCGCATCGGCAGCTGGCCGAAGCGGTGGCGGGGATCGTGAAAAACGCCCTGGACGCCTGAGGTTCGGCGCGCGGAACCTGGCTCAGTGGACTACGGTCCCGTCCGGGGCTTGCGCCTGGATGGGGCCTTTCGGGCTTCGCAGCGCCTGGCCCTTATAGGCCACCCAGCCGCCGACCACCGACAAAGGGGCCTTGTCGAACTCCTTTAGGGTCAAATCCGCCTTGGGCGTAAAGGGGAGATCGGGCAGGCGCACATCGTCCCCGGGTGCTCCCGTCAGGGGATCGACGGGTGCGAGTTTACCGCCCTCGGCTTCCGCGGCCAAGAGCATGCCTTGGCTCTCCACGCCCCGCAAGTTGGCGGGCTTCAGGTTATAGACCACCACGACCTTGCGTCCCAATAGATCATCCTTGGGGACGTGCTTCTTCAAGCCGGCGCAGATGGTTCGTTCCTCGGCGCCGAGGCGGATCTTGAGTACGTAGAGCGAATCCGCATTGGGATGGTCTTCGATGCTTGCCACCTCGGCCACCTTGAGGTGGACCAAGGAGAAGGGATCGGCGGGGGGGGCGCCTTTGGCTGGGCCCGCGCCCGGGCGAGCCGATATCCCGGAGGTATCGTTGGCTTCGCCAGCGGCGATGCGGCCCTCGATCTGAATGCGCGGGAACAGGTTCACGCCTTCGCCCAGGGGCCGGGAATAATCCCATGCGCCCCAACGGAGCGCCGAAGTTTCCGGAGTGGCGCCCAAGGCCGCCAGGGCCTCTTCCATCTTGGCGGGCATCACCGGATGCAGGAGCGAGAAACCGATGCGAAGGGCCTCGGCGGCATGGTACAGGACGCCATTGAGCTTGACCTTGCCGGCCTCGCCTTCCTTGGCCAGCTTCCAGGGGGCCTTCACTTCCAGGTAGCGATTGACCGAGCGGATCAACTGCAGGACGTCTTCCACGGCGAAGGAGAGCTTGAGCGCTTTGACCTTGTCGAGGGCGGCGGATATGGCGCTGGCGGCGCCCGCAACCAGGGCTTTTTCCTCGTCGCCTTCCGCGGCTACCGGGGAGAGCCGTTTATCGAGCCCCGTCGCGGCCAGCTTAAGGATTCGGCTGAGGCCGTTGCCCACGTCGTTGGCCAAATCGGAATTGATGCGGCCGATCAGGGCCGCTTCCGTGAAGGATGCGTCCTGGCCGACGACCATCTCGCGGATGAGGAAGTAGCGTAGGGCGTCCACGCTGTATTTATCCTTCATGGCCCAGGGATTGATGACGTTCCCCGTGGTCTTGCTCATGCGCGCGTTGTCCACCAACCACCAGCCGTGGGCCAGGATATGCTTGGGCAACGGCGCGTCCACCGCTTTGAGAAGGGTGGGCCAATAGACGGCGTGGGTGGTGAGGATGTCCTTGCCGATCAGATGGTAATCGGCGGGCCAGATGGGGCTTCCGTCGGGAAAGGTTTTCCCATCCACGGCCGATTGGTAATTGAAGAGCGCGTCGACCCAGACGTAGGCGACGAAGTCCGGAGCGAAGGGCAAAGTGATGCCCCAAGAGAGCCGGGATTTAGGACGGCTGATGCAAAGGTCGTTCAGGGGCTGGCGCAGGAAGCCCAGCACCTCGTTGCGCCGGAAATCCGGCAGGATGAAATCGGGATTGGCTTCGATGTGCCC
>JAEKLQ010000044.1 GCA_019509785.1 Fibrobacterota bacterium
AATATGTAGCTACAGACAAGGCTGGGAATACAACAACTCTTGATGGAGGAATGATTCAAAAATCCCGCGGGGATTCGCCTCCGCAAGCTTCGGTAATATCGAGCGTAAAACCAACGCGTAACCCATCAAATAATTCTACTACCTACACCGGAAAAATTTCCACCGACGTAGGTCAAGGTGACCCTTGGCTCAACATTCCCGTAGCCACGGCATCCGGTAAGGACTTTGTCCAAACCCTTAAAGTGAATACCTCGACTATCCAGGCTGGAACGGCGGTTGGGCTGGATGCCCGGCAGACCGGAGAACTGGTTGAGCAGCACATCGGAATCGCGCTTAACCAAAATGGCACCCTCCAGGTTTTCAGCCGGCCTGATGGCCGTTCGGCCGGCACGGTTACCACAATCCCAGGTGTGTTCACCAATACCCCGGTTTGGGTCAAGGTGGAACGCAAAGGAAGCGCGGTGGAGGTTTCGTATAGCACCGATGGCCAGACCTTTACCGTCGTCGGCAGTCAGAACATGGGAACGGGAAGCCTGGTGGTGGGACCGTTCTTGAACGGTGCGCCGGGGAGCACTGTCACCTATACCATTCCTGATGCGAATTGGGTCATGGGAAATAAAGCCGCGAATAGCGGTTCTTGCGGGGACGCCTTGGCACTATTTTCGGTTCAGGACATGACCCTGGCGGATCGCGTGAAAACTACAGGACAGGTACGGTCAAATGGCGCGTTTGAATTGGGTTCCGATGCCGTAATCCAAGGCAACTTTTACGGAGGCTCTACTGCGTTTTTGCGGGAAAGAGCCCAGATCCAAGGGAATGCCGCCATCTACGGAACTCTGACCCGACAGAATGGAACGGTCATTACGGGTACTTTGGCGCAAGGCCAGGCTCTTCAGCCTTGCAGCTTGCCGACCTTGCCGAGTCAAACGGTAGGCACCCAGAACGTAACCGTGTCGAACGATCAAATCATCCAACTTGCTCCGGGCAATTATGGGGACGTGATCGTATATTCTAGGGCAACGGTAAAGCTGCGCAGCGGCACTTACCGGTTCAAGTCCTTCCAGGTGGATACCGATGTCAAATTCGAACTGGATGCTAGAACTTCTCTGCTTGACGTCCAGGTGCGCGACTTCATGACGTTGGGGGATCGGTTCATCATGAATACGACCGCCGGAACGGTTCCCTCCTTGATCCAATTCACCAGTCGGCAAACCGCCGATTTGCGGTTGGGAACGGATTCCAAATTCGTAGGCGGCCTATTGGCACCGAATGCCTTGGTTATCGTCAATAGCCGTCCCAACCAACAAGGACAAGCCCAATTCTACGGACGGCTGCAGGCCAAAAAAGTGAGCATTCAGCCGGACAGTTGGCTCAACGCCTTTACAATGCCATGATCAAGCCCAGGCGATTCATCGGAACCGCCTGCGCGGCAGCTTTTGGCCTGGTCCATTCGGTTCAGGCCAAGCTGCCTAATGACAGTTTGTTCCAATATCAGTGGCCCCTGAAGAATTCCGGGGGCCAATTATGCACGGGGTGCACCGTCAATAAAGTCGGCGCCGACATGCATATGGAGCAAGCCTGGGATATCACCACCGGCGACAGCTCCATTATCATTGCCATCCTGGATACGGGCTGCAAATGGAAATTGCCCGATTTCGCGGGCCGGATTTGGATTAATAAGGGGGAAATCCAAGGCAACGGAATCGACGATGACGGCAATGGCTTGGTCGATGATGTGAGGGGATGGGATTTCCACGACAATGACAACGATCCCGATGACATCGATGGTCATGGCACTTCCATAGCTTCGGTGATCGGAAGCGCTTCGAATGATAGACTGGGATTTGCAGGTGTGGATTGGAAATGCAAGCTGATGATATTGAGGGATGGTCGTGACTCGAGCGGGCTTCTAGATAACACCTCTAAAGCCATTCGTTACGCCATAAAAATGAAAGCGCGGGTCATCAATATTTCAAGGGGGGATACGGCCGCCGCTCTCACAACCGAATACAAGGATGCGGTTGCAGCAGCTATTCAGGCGGGGATAGTTGTTGTAGCTGGATCTGCCAATAATGGCATTGAAAAAATTTCCGTGATCGCCCAGCTACCAGGTGTTATCGCTGTGGGCGCAACGGGTCCCGATGATCGCCGTGCAAAAGGTTTGAACCCTGGCTCTGCACCGAGCAATTACGGGGATCGACTCGATTTGGTCGCGCCAGGTGATTACATCCCGGTATTGGATATTTCATCAAATCAACCTTATGACCAAATGGCTTCCGGCACTTCGATGGCGACTGCCCAAGTCTCTGGCGTGGTGGCCCTGCTCCTGGCCCAAGACCCGCGCCGCACCCCTGCGCAAATCCGCGACATCCTATGCTCGAGCGCCGATGATCTCGTCGGCGACCCGCTTGAAGACACGCCTGGGCGCGACAAGTATTATGGTTGCGGCCGCGTGAACGCCTTTCGCGCTTTGTCGCAGATAAGCAGCATCCGTCCGCCGCGGCCTTCGCTAAGCCAAAAGCTGAACAGCCAGATCGTGGCCTTGAACCTTTTCACCGTCGATGGAAGAAGGGTTATCAAATCGGTTCCGGCCTTCGGAATCCAGGGGTTTGGATTAACCAAGCCGTAAATGGGTTGGCCAAGGCCTTGAAGCCTCGGCCCAACGAGAAGGGTTAACCGCCCAACGTCCCCTTCGTCGAAGGCACGTCCTTCACCCTGAGCGACGGCGAAATCGCCATCGCCAGCGCCCGCGCGAAGGCTTTGAACATCCCTTCCACGCAATGGTGCGCGTTCGAACCGCGCAGCAAATCGATGTGCAGGTTCATCTTGGCGTTCTCGCCCACGCTGCGGAAGAAATGCTGGACCAGCTCGGTGTCCAGGTTGCCGATGCGGGCCGAAGGGATGGCCGCGTTGTAGACGAAGCCGATGCGGCCCGACAAATCGAGGCAGCAACGGGCCAAGGCCTCGTCCATGGTCACGTAATAGAAGCCGTAACGCTCGATGCCCTTCTTATCCCCCACCGCCTTCAGCAGCGCCTCGCCCAGGCAGATGGCGATGTCCTCGGCGGAATGGTGCATGTCGATGTCGGTGTCGCCTTTGCATTCCACGGTCAACCCGATGCCCGAGTGTTTGCGCAGCAAATCCAGCATATGGTCCAGGAAGCCCGAGCCGGTGGAGATGGGCCCGTCGATGGCGGCATCCAGATCCAGGGACAGCTTGATGTCCGTCTCTTTGGTTTTGCGTTTGATGTCTGCTTTGCGCGCCACTGGGTTCCGCCTTCCTGCTTAAGTCTTAGGCCTTGGCCGGTTTCGCCGTCGAAGGGATGAGTTGGCCCGGCGTCGCCTTCTTGGGCGGCTCGATGTGGTAACGCTTTTGCAGGACCGCCGTCAGTGCCTTGGTGTTCTTCTCGAAATCGTTTACCGACAAGGTCAGGTAAAGCAGGGCGGCGGGTAGCAGCAGGGCGAGGGCGATGAGCAGGAGGATGGACATGGTCAGAACGTCTTCAGGGTGGTCCCGTATATCTTAAACCTTTTCCGTTCCGGGGTCACCGTTTTGTCGCCGATGGTGACTTCGACGGATTTGCGCTTGGAGACCATGACCACGATGGTATCGGTATGGCTCACCTGCATTTGCTTGCCCAGACGGAGCAGGGTGCTGAAATCTTCCTTGCCGGAGCGGACGACCCGCACGCCTACGCTGTCGATCAGCGGCTTGATGATGGCGGAATTCAGCCCGGCCATGGAAGCGGCGGCAGAGGCGGCGGCCGTTCCTGCAGGCGCGGCCGTCGAACCGGGGGTAGCGGACGATCCCGGAGCCGCGGCGGGGACGGTCGCGGCCGATGGCGCCGGAGCGGGCGCCGTGCCGGCGGGCGGGGCTACAGGCGCCTTGCCGGCGGGCGTGGCAGGCGTGGCGGGCGTCGCCGCATGCGGGCCTGCGCCGGAGGCCGGCTTGGAAGCGGCGCTGTCGGCATGGGCGATCGCTTTCGCGGCCGCCTCGCGGTTGGCCTTGGAGGCCGGAGTCGCGGGTTGCCCGCGCGTTTCGCCGGAATCCGGCGAGCTTCGGGAAGCGCCCGAATCCGGCGCCAGCGACTTGCTGATCAGGCTATCCTGCTGGGGGGTCAAGCTATCCGATGCGCCGGCGACCGCTCCCGGCGCGGGACCCATGCCCGTGGCGGAAGGTTCGCTTTTCTTCAGCTGGTTGATGATCACGATCAGCACGACGATCAGCACGGCGAAGATGACGATGAAGATCTGCTTATGCGAGGAAACGTGGGTGGAGGTCCGGTCCTTGTAAGGCGCGATGGACGGGGCGGCGTGCACCGCGCCGATCTCGCGGTTGTACTTCTGCACCAGGGCCAGGGCGTCCAGGCCCAGGTAACGTCCCAGGGACCCCAGCAGGGCGCGGATGTACGGATCGCCCGGCAGGAAGTGGTAATTGCCTTGCTCCAGGGCTTCCAGGGCCTGCGGGGATATGCGCAAGTCCGCGCAGATCTTGTTCACGTCCATGTCCGACTCGATGCGCGCCTTGCGCAAGATCGCGCCGACGTTCTCGCCGTCCTGGGTGCCGTTGGCGTTGCTTTCCTCGCTCATGTCTCTCCTAGTCCAGATAGGGGCCCAGCAACCGCAGCGTGAGCTGGATCGGCAGGCCCATGACATTGTAAAAGCAACCGTCCACCTTTTCCACCAGTCGGGCTCCGTGCCCTTGGATGGCGTAGGCGCCGGCCTTATCGAGCGGCTCTTGCGATGCCGCGTACGCGCGCAAGACCGCATCGGAAACGCGCGCGAAGGTCACCCGCGACAGCTCCGTCCCCGAGGCGGTTATTTTACCATCCCGGGCCAGGGCCACGCCCGTCGCCACCTCATGGGTGCGGCCGTTCAGCGCCGACAACATCTCCAAGGCATCGGCCGAGTCCCTGGGCTTGCCCAGGATCAAATCGCCGAGCAGGACCACGGTATCGGCCGCCAGGACCAGGGCCCCGGGCCGGGTCGGTTTGACGGCCTCGGCCTTCCCCCGCGCCAGGAACTCCGGCACGCGCCGCGGATCCATGCCGGGCGGGTTGATTTCCTCGTAATCGGGGACCTGAATGGTGAATCCGAATCCCAACATAGATAGGATCTGCTCCCGTCGCGGCGAGCGGCTGGCCAATACCAGCTCTGATTTCGGCATGCTATCTACCGGCGACCCGCTGGGGGCCCGGAACAGGGGACATGGCCGAAAATCTAGTTATGCGACCGCCCCGCGTCAGGGATTTAAGCCCGAAGACGGGGTGCGGATGCGGGAGTCGCGCGTTTCCAACTTCACGTCCGGCAGATCGGTGATGCGGATATTGAATTGCCAGCCTTGGGTGAGCCCTTCGGGGGTCCAGCTGAAATCCATGACCCAGCAATGCAAGGTGCGGTGGAAGGCGAAGGAATGCCGCGAGAAGCGGCCCTGGGAGAAATCGTAGTCGGTATCGTAGGACATCTGCCAGGTGGCGGTGGGGTTGAGCTTGAGGCTGCCGCTGGCCGAATGGGTCCGATCCCGGCGGAAGGTCCCGTTGCCGCCCAAGGCGCTGGCGAGGGGATCGCTGCTTCCGCCCGCGCCCACGCGGGTGGAATTGAAGCTGAAGTTGTAGTTCAGATCCATGGACCAGGGCGAGGTATCGAATCGATCGGTGGCGAAGCCGCGCGTGTCCTTGACCCGCACGCCATCGTTGAAATTGCCCCCGACCGAAACGCCCTTGCGCCATCCGAAAGAATAGGAGGTGAGGATGGGGGAGACCAGGACGTCGAGGCGGGCCGGGTCGAAGTCGTCGTAAAGGGCATGGGTGGTATTGAGGGTGAAGGCGACGTCCTTGGTGAGGTAAAGGCTGAAGGTGCTGGTGATGGGGGACCATTCCCGGGTGTCGCGGGCGAAATTGTAATTGGCGCTCGATACAGCCGAGAGCAGCTTATAGGATTCGGCCTTAGGCCCTTTTTTTGTTCCCGTCGTGAGCGGACCCGATCCCGTCGTCCCGCCGTTGGTTGAACCGGCGACCGGAGCGCCCGTGGAGGAAGCCGGAACCGAGGTCGGAGCGCCGGGTTGGCCCGGGGGCGGTTGCCCGGCGGCCTCGTCCGGGGCCAACTTGAGATCCACGTCATTGCCCAGGGAAAATCCCACCGTCTGCTGGCGCGCCTGGAAGGCGGCGCCCCCGATCTTGGGGTCGGGCAGGAAGCGGGGGTTGGAATCGATCTTGGGAGCGAAGGTATAACTCACGCTGGGGCTGATGGTGTGCCGTATGCCCGCGAGCTTTCCGAACCAGGGCTTGCCATCGGGCTGCGCGATCCCGTAGATGCGCGTGTCCACCGTGGTGCTGAGATTGTAGGCGGCGAAATACTCGCCTGACTCGCCCCGGGCGGGATCCCAATCGTCGCGCACGGGATGCAGGGAATCGCCCCGTTGGGTGGCCGTCCACATCTGGCTTAGGTTTAGGGCTGGGGTGATGTTGAAGTATTGCAACAACGGGTATTTGGCGGAAAGGTTGAAGCCGTCCTGGTAGCCCGCGTAGATGTTGCTGTCCCCGACGGCGACGCCCGCCGGGGCCGGGATTTTCACCTGATCCACGTTGAAATGGTTATGGTAATCATAAGTGATCTTGCGGTACCAGGGATCGTCCCCGACTACCGGGGACTCGTCCTCGGAACGGGGAAACAGCGGGGCGCCCACGCGGAAGGTGAGATCGGGGATGCTGCGATCCAATTGGGTGGAGGTGAGGTTGTAGTTCTGCAGCAAGTTGGCGTTGATGGTGGCATTGTTCCACGCGAACACACGCTGGTAGCCCAAGGTGGCGTTGGCCGTCTGGTTGGCGGCTTGGGTCTCGTTGAGCGCGTTGTCCTGGATGATCTTCGGTTCGGACACGAACTGGCCGCTGCCCTTCAGGGTTTGCTTCCCGTCCGGGGTGATGGTCCAATCGTTCGCGTATTCCGCCGACCATCCCGGGTTGCTCACGTCGAACTGGCTTACGTAGGCGGTGCCGCGCAGGAATCCGTTGAAGTCGTAGCGCTTGTTGTAGCGGAATTCGCCGTTCAGGTTGGTCTTGTCGAAAGTGCCTTGCGCCCCTTCGATGACGTCTCCGGCCATCTTCAAATCGGTGTAATCGTTGATGGCCCAATAATAGCCGAGGCCCTGCAGATAGAAACCTTGGGTCTGATCGCCGCCGAACTTCGGCTGCAACAGCCCCGAGCGCCGGCCCGTTCCCAGGGGCATCACCATCATGGGCAGGATTGCCACCGGCACGTCCGCCACGTTCATGACGATGGGGCCGGAAAGCACTTTGGACTTGGGCTCCAGGATCATGCGGCGGCTGTAGAAGAAGTAATGCTTGTCGACCAGATCGCAGGTGGAGAAATCCCCGCGCGCGATGAGGATGTCCCCGTCCTTCTGGCGGCGCACCTCCACGCCGTCGAAGGTCTGGTTCCCCTTTTTGGAAGAGCCATAATAGATTTCGCCCACCTTGGTCTTCAGGTTGTAGCGCATCTTGTAGCCCAGGATGGGCGGGTTGCCCGCATCGGTGATGAGCGGGGCGCCCATGGCCTCCACCAGGTTATCCTGGTTGTAATAGATGATGGAATCGGCCACCAGGGAGGAGCCGCGGTAGGTGAGCAGGGCCTTGTCCGAGAGCGAGAAGCGATCGCTGCGATAGCGGATGCGGCGGGCCGAGTATTGCACCGTATCGGCGCGGGTGCCCAGGGAATCGGCCTTGACCGAGTCGGCATGGGCTTGGACGGAATCGGCCTTGACCTTCGCGGCCAGGCTGTCCTGGACGGCGTGGGAAAGGGTGTGCAACTGGGCGAAGATCGGCGCGGCCGAAAACAGGGCGGCAGCGATGACGGCGCGCAAGGCGGGAAGACGCGTGCGAAAGGCCGTCATGGCCGGCATAAGGTAGCAATCCGTAGCTGGCTGGATGCTTTTCCCGCGCGCGGCGGAAGACTTCCTAAGTAGATTAACCCTCACTCGCATGCCCTACATTTTGCCTCTCCTATGTGCCTTGGCCGGCCAGGTCGCGGGAAAGCCCCTCGAGCCTTTGCTCTGGAAGAAATTCGATTACGATACTTCGGGCCGGATCCAAGGGGTCGATTCCCTTACCTATGATGCCACCGGCAAGCGGCTGGGATTGGTCCGGAAGGGGCCTGACGGCCGGGCCGAATATTCCATCCAGTACCAATACGACGATGCCGGCAAGGCCATGAAAACCATCAAGCAATCCCCGGAAGGGGAGCTTCTTGAGGAGGCATCCTGCGGATACTCGGGAACGAAGTTGGCGGATTGGAACCGGACCGAGGGCGGCATCATCATGGACGGGCTTTCGCTCCAGATCGATAAGGAAGGCCGCCGCATCGCCTATATGCAGGTCGCCGCCACCGCCTATAGCTTCGTCCTCGATTCCCTGGGGCGCGCGCAACGGGTTTCCCTGCTCGGAGGGATGAAGGGCGGTACGCTTGCATCGGCGGAATTCCTGTTCGACTCCCGCCACCGGCACGTCGCCACGCGATTTTTCGGGGCGGATAGCGTCCCGATCGGACGTGATACGCTGCTGCGCGAGGAAGATGGACGGCTGCGGGAATTGCGGCGGTTCGATGCCGGAGGGAAGCGGGTGAACACGGTCGAACGGACCTATGGCGCCCGGGGGGAAGCGCTGCATAAAGTCTCGCGCGACGCCCAGGGCCGAATCGAGATCAGGCAGGAGTTGGTCTACCTCTCCGTCGACTCCCTGGCCCGCCTCAACCGTTCCAGCTCTGCATGGAAAGGCAGTGCGAGTGCCGGGCCCTGCGAGCTGGAGTGGTTCCGGAATTTGGATCTCGGCATCGAAACCTCCAGTTTGCGCGGGTTAAGCCAGCTCTTCCGGCCGCCGCCGATCGGGTCGGTTCGGCCCGATCGATTATCCTTCCGGGACAGTTTGGATCGGCAACAGGCGTTCGACCAGGCTCGTGTGAAGGCCATCCGGGACAGTTTGGGCGCAAAAGGTAGGGGAGATGCGGCCGAAAGCCTCAAGCGTATCGGCGTCTACCTCGACAGCCTTTTGCGGACCAAGCCCGAATCGGGCGGTTGGTGGGAAGCGATGGACACCGCGGCAGGAGCATATCTGGCTGCGGGCGGTCAGAAAGCCTACGCGGGTTTACTGGAGCGGGTCCGCGCCGATTCGACTTCGCAGATGCAAGATGGCATTCTCCTGCGGCATATCCTCAAGTATAGGTTGGATCGGGCGTACGATGCCTTTTGCCAGGTTCCTGCCTCCGGCGCGGCGAGGGCTGTCGCATCGAAGCCGGCGGCCCCTCCTAAGGACGGGAACATCCCGAAGATTCTGCGCGCCGACCTCGCCTACCGCAGGACCTTTCTGGACCGGACTCCCTCTGATCCGTCCAAGCCTGCGTTCGCGGACACGCTCTGGACCTACCCCGAGTTGTATCGCCATATCGCGGCGTTTTTGAGAACGGGGGATACAGCCTCCCTGGACAGCATCGGGAGCTATGGTTGGTCGGGGTGGTGCGGAAACGGAAGCGAAGGCTTGGATGAACCCAGATCCATGGCTTACTTGATCCGCGATCTGGAAAGCGGAAACCTGGCAGCGGCCTTACGCGGGACCACCGAGCCGGAACGGGCCAAGCGCATCTTGGAATGCCGGGGCGAGGATTGGGAATCGTTCTTCCTGGGCGGCATCGTGGACGTGGAGTACAGAGGGCAGAGTAATTCCATAGCCATGCTGGCCCGCTACGGTTCCGCAAATTCGCTTCGAAAACTCCTGGCCCTCCATGGCCGCGGTTTTACCGGGCAAGGCTGGGTATCGCCCACCGATCTCGGTCGATTCTTGCCGGAACCGGGCGACAAGTTCTTTCCGTATGGGGAAAGATCCATGGCATGCTATCGCGATTCCCGCGCTCCCGTTCTCCCGGTGGATCTGCGCACGGAAGTATTCAGCCGCCTGAAATCCCAAGTGGACGGGAATCCCTACGACATCGAGGCGGAATTCTTCGTCGGCCTATTCGCGCGGCTGAAGTTTCCCGAGCGCGAGGAGTACCTGAAGAAACTGGCGGCGATCCCGAATCGCTCCTCCCGAAAGGCGGCCCTCCAGGCCTTAGGGCCCTCCGCCCCGGATACCGCGACCCTTCCTTCCTTGCTTCCCGTGCAATTCGTCTTCACCTCCTTGGGAAAGCCTTTAGCGGAGAGCTATTTCAGATTTGAAGTTCCCTGCTCCCAGCAAAAGGATTCCTGTTACTGGGGATCTAGCGTGGATTTGCATGAGGGCGGTTACGCGATGGAACGGAGGAATTACCTGTCCGCATGGCGGAAAGCCAAGGCCGTGAGGTTCTGCAACCTGTACCTTTTCTCGGAACAGTTCCAGAAGGACGCGCTCTTCAGCGTGACGGTTCCCTTACGGGAAAAGCCGGACGGCCCCGTGCGCGTGGACATCCCTCTGTATCGGCTCGCTTTGAAATTGGAATTCCCGCGCGGGTTCGATTCGGCCCAAGAAAAGCAAATGCGGATCCGGGTCGAGCGGTCCGAACAAAAGCCCGGGTCCGGCTCATCATTTCAGATCGGGTTGCGCCGCGAAGTGGTATTCCCCCGCCTCGGGGACGGGACTTACCGGATCGCCATCGATATCCCGGGCCTCGCGCCTTGGGAATCCGGGCCGATCCAGATGCATAGGAATGAAACCCGTACGGTACGCCTACGTTCCCGACGCCGATGAATCAAGGCGCGCGAGGCGGAAGCCGGGTCCGGCCCAGGGCATCGCGGAGCGGATCAATCTCATCGATTCCGAAGGCGGGGAACGGGTACGCCGACGAAGATCTTCCGGGCAGGCGGAACGCGGGTAATCCCAGCGAAGTCGTGGCATGGAAGGGATCGCGTTGGCCCGAAACCTTCATGGGCATCTTGAAGGCCGCGTACTCGCCGACGATATAGAGGGTATCGTTGCGGCGTCCCCCGAAGGCGGCGTTGTGGATTTTCTCGCCCGGGAAGGTTATCCGCCCCAATTCCTTGCCCGCGGGGGAGAAGACGGCCACGCAACCCTCCGCCAAGCTAGTAACGTAGAAGTTACCCAGGGCGTCCAGCACCAGCCCGTCCGGGTTCCCCAGGGCGGCCGTCAATACCTGCTTGTTGGCGAGGGTGTGGTCGCTTTGGATGTCGAAGGACGCCACGGCGTAGGGTTGATTGAATAGGTTGACGTAGACCTTGCCCAGTTTCTCGTCGGACTCGATGCCGTCGGGATAGTTCAATCCGGAAGCCGCCACTATCGGGTCGGCGCCCGCATGCCAGTAAAAGACGTCGTTCCCGTCGCCGTTGGTGAAATAGACGCCGCCATCGTCCAGGACCACGAGATCGTTGTTGTGGCCGAGCTTCCCGCCGTCGGCGCGCTTGACGGCCAGATCATGCGCGGCCCCGTCCGCATCGAAGTAGGAGATCTTATCGTCCTGGCAGAAAAGCAGGCGGCCCTGGGCGTCGTACACGAGGCCGCGCACCGTGAGGCCGGCGACCGAGGCCAGGGCCACTTTAGCGCCGCCGGCGGGCAGGCGCCAGCTGCGATTGGCCACGGTTTCCGCCACGGTCACGTTGCCCTTATCGTCCGCGGCGATGCCGCCCGTACCGGTGAGGCCCGTCATGATGGTGTCGATGACCGCGTCGGCGGCGGCTAGGGAGGCGGGCAGGGTATTGCGGGGCTGCGCGAAGGCGGCGCAGGCCAATGCCAAGGCGAGTGTCGCACCTCTCAGAAGAGGCGTTCCTCGCCGAGGAAGAATGGGTTCGCGGCTGCTGGTCATGGTTCGGTTTCCTGGCATGAAAAATAGCGGCGTGCCGCGTCGGTTGCCGGGATTATTTGCGAAGGAAAGCGGGGGGCAGGATGTGCCGGCCGGGAAGCCGGTAAATCGGCCGGGGAAAGGTCAGAGCAGCTTCAGACGCTCTTCCGGGCTCAGCAGAGTCACGATGCGCACCGCGAAATTCTCGTCGATGACGGCCACCTCGCCCTTGGCGATGGTCTTGGCGTTGATGACCAGATCCACCGGTTCGCCCGCTAGGCGGTCGAGCTTCACGATGCGGCCCGGCACCAATTCCAACAGGTCCTTCACGCGCATCAGCTTGTGCCCCAGCTCCAGGCTCACCGGAAGGGTGATGTCCTGCAATTGATCCATGCTTAGCTTTTTCTTGGCGGAACGCTTGTATTCGGTGGCCATGGTGCTATCCTCGCGGGAAAATGCGGATCATAGGATTTCCAGGAAGGACTGGGCCTTCTTGATCTCCTCTTCGGCCCTGAGCCGCAAGCGGTCCCAACCGGCAGGGTCGAGTTTCAATTCCGTTCGCACCTGGGGATGGATGTCCGCGAGGGATCCGGCTTGCAAGGCCCCCTCCCGGATGCCATTTGCGAGTACGTCGGCGGCGTGGACCAGAAAGACCAATTTTACGGTGTCGTGCTGCGAGTCCGGCTCTTGCTCCAGGATATGCAGCGGGAAATGGTGCAGCCGCATGACTTCCACGTAGGGCAGGGGCAGGTTCCATTTGCGCGCCAACCAACCCCCGATATCGCCGTGGGTCAGCTTGAGGACCGCTTGCTCGGCTTGCAATTGGGGCATGCCGGTATCGCGCTTGGCCTGCAGCACTTTCTCGAATTCGGCGGGCAGCTTCTGGCTCAGCACGATGCGGCCCATATCGTGCAAAAGGCCGGCGATGAAGGTCTCTTCGATGAAATTGGCTTCGCGTTCGATGGCCAGCGCGCGCGCGATGGCGCCGGTGAGAAGGGAATGTTCCCAGAACCGGTTTACGTCCACGCCGGAGGGACTGCCCTTGGCGAAAGCCTTAAGCACGGAAGTAGTCAATACCACGTTGCGGATGGTGCTGAAGCCGAGGATCACGATGGCCTGGGTGATGGTCCCGATCCGGCCGGGAAAACCGTAAAAGGCGGAATTGACCAGCTTCAGAACCTTGGAGACCAGGGAGGGATCGGTGGAGATGGCCCGCCCGAGTTCCTCGGCCGAGGTGCGGGGATCCTGCATGAGGCGGGTAATGGTCGCCATCATGGCCGGCAGGGTGGGAAGGTCCGTGACCTTCTGGACCAGGGCCTTCAATTCGCTGGATTCGGGATTCAAGCCTTGCCTCCGGCCATCCCGCCTCCAAAACCGGAGGCCGGTCGGCCCGGGTCCCGGTTGCCTTCGGGCGCGGCCGACGGGGGTAGCCTCCAGATTTTAGCGTCCGACGGGGAGGACAGGCAACTTAAAATGTGCAAGAATAAGGTTGGAACCCGATTATGGCGGAATCGAATCTTAAACCTGCGGCCTTCCCGGTCTTGTTCCGGGCATGGCTTTTCGCCTTTCTGCTCGGGGCCATAGCCCCGGGTACGGCCCATGCCGAGGCCTCGCTCGAAGTCATCCGTTCCCTGGGCAGCGGCTTCGGCCGCTTCAGCGTCACCGGATTCATCCTCTTCGGGGTCTTCCTGGTTGCGTTGATGGGCGGCCTGGTCCTCCTGGAGATCTTGCGCGCGGGCAAAGGGCAGCGGGAGAAAATCGATATCGGCTGGCAATACTTCGCCGAGATGGCGGGCCAGAAACGGTTGACCAGCCAGGAAGTGGAGATCCTCAAGCGCATCGTGGAGGACGGCGGGGTCAGCAGCGCCGATATGGTCTTCGATTCCTCCTTCGTATATGAAGAGGCGTTGGAAGGATTTCTCAAGGCCAATCAGCGCCAGCTCGACAAGGAAGAGACCCAATACGCCCTGCTGCGGGGCCTGCGCCTGAAGCTCGGCTATTCCCATTTGCCTCCCGAGATCCCGCTCTCCGGCACCCGGCAGATGGAAGAGGGGATGCAAGTGAGCCTGACGGACGGTGAAGGCGTGGTCCGCAGGGGCCGCGTCCAGGAGGTGCGCGAGAAGGTTTGGGCCATCGCGTTGGAATCGGAAATCCCTCCCACCGTGGCGATCGGCGGGGCGGTGGAATTGTCCCTATTGAGGCCCGGAGATGGGGAATATGCCGTGACCCTTCCCGTGCTGTCCACGCGCCTGGGGCAGAAGATGGTGTTCCTGCCGCATACCCGCGCGCTCGAGCGCAAGCAGTTGCGTAATTGGGTGCGTATCGACGTGAACATCCCCTGCCGCGTAACGGTGATGGCCCGCTGCGAGGGCTGGGACAAGGAACAGGGCGGGCCCGCGGTGGGCATGGTGCTGGAAGGCCGCATGCTGGACCTGAGCGGCGGCGGCAGTTGCGCCCGCTTTACCAGCCCCATTCCCCAAGGGTACAAGCTGTCCTTGAATTTCGATCTGCCCGGCACTTCGCTACGCGGGGTGCGCTGCGAGGTCATGCGCATGACTTCGGTGGTCCGGGCCAACCGCGAGGACTTCGAGCATAACCTGAAGTTCACCGAGATGGAAACCGCGTTCCAGGAAAAGATCGTCCGCTACGTGTTCGAAAAGCAGAGAATCGATTCGCAGCTGCGGGGCCCGGTCAAGACCGAGTGAACTTTCCCGGCGGGATTCCCGCCGTTCCTTCGATTAGAGACTCCGCTAACCCGCTTTCCCGTCTAAACTTCGCGACCAACATCCTTTGCAATCCCTTTTCCCACGGTGATATAATCTGGCTGTTGAGGAATTTTGGGCCTGCCTACAGGCCCTATAGCCCGGGTCGCGAATGATCCGGGCCGGCTGCGGCCGAGGAGTGGCTTTGGGCTTCAAGGAAAAGATTCTGAACACGATCCAGGGCGAGCCTACCACGGTGGGCATCGACATCGGGAACTACAGCATCAAAATCGCCCGCGTCGCCCATCGTCCGCAAGGGCCGGTGCTGCTGGGGGCGGGCATCCACGTGCTCAAGCCCGATACCATCGTAGGCGGCGAGATCAAGAACCGCGACGAGCTTTTGCAATCGCTTACCGCGCTGGTGCACCGGACCGATCCGGCCGGGAAGATCAAGGACGTGGTCCTCTCCCTGTCCTGGTCCTACGGCGTGATCGCGGATCGCATCAAGCTCAAGTCCAACAAGGGCGAAAGCGATGAAGAGGTGATCCTCATGGAGGCGGGCCAACGCAGCCCCTTCGACGTGGACAACATCACCCTCGACTACAAGATCCTGCACAAGTATCCCGAGAGCGACGAGATGGAAGTCCTGCTCGTGGCGGCCAAGCTTCAAGTGATGCAGTCCTACATCGACCTGCTCTACGAGGCCGGCTTGCGTCCGGTGGTGATCGACGTGGACGCCTTCGCGGTGACCAACGCGTATCTGCTTTCGGCCCCTCCCGAGGACGGCAACAAGGTGGTCTCCCTGATCAACATCGGCGAGCACCTGACCAATCTCACCTTCCTCAAGAACGGCACCTACCACAGCACGCGCGACATCGCGACCGCCTGCGATTTCTTCGTTAAGACCCTGATGAAGAACCTGAAGGTGGAACGCGAAGAGGCTTCCAACATCCTGCGCGGCAAGAACGCGGACAAGTTCAACCAGGCCACCTTGAACCGCAGCATCGAGTTCTCGGCCGAGGAGCTTTCCGTGGGCATCGACCTGGCCTTCAGCTACTTCCAGTCCTCGGAGAACAATCTCAAGGTGGAAAAGATGGTGCTCTGCGGCGGAGGCGCCTGCATCCGCGATCTGGCGGGCATCCTGGCCAAACGCCATAACGTGGAGGTGGAGGTCACCGACCCGTTGGCGCATATCGCCCACGACGAAAAGAAGTTCAACGGGCCCATCCCGTCCACCATTTCCACCATCCTGACCGTGGCCACCGGGCTGGCCTTGAGGCGCATCTGATGGCTTCCGAGACCCTCGAAACCAAGGCCCCCGATTTCATCCACGTCAATCTCCTCCCGATCGAGTATCGGGTGGTCCGCAAGGACTACTCGTGGCTCATCGATATGCGCATCCTGCTCTCGGTCACCGCCCTCATCGGCGTTTCCGTGTCTTACCTGATCGGCCAATCCTTTTTCCGCGCCAACCTGGAGGGCAAGAAGACCCAGCTCGAAAAGGTGCAACAAGAGATCGGGGCGAACGCCTACGTCGGGTCGCGCATCAAGGAACTGGAGAAGTTGCGGGACGAGAAGACCGCCAAGAACAATTCCCTGAAGAGCATCAGCGTCAGCAAGAAGAAGTGGGTGCGCATCCTCGAAGGCATCAACAAATCCTTGCCGCTCAACATGTGGATCGAATCGCTCAAGCAGTCCGAGACCAACGATAACGAGATGGAGGTCAAGGGCCGCACCTACGTGTTTCCCGAGATCGCCGAATACATGATCGAATTGGAGAAGAACGAATATTTCTCCAAGGTCTTCCTGAACGGGATCGAGCTCCAGAAGGAACAGAACCGCAGCTCGTTCCTTTACACCATCCGCATCAACCTCAATCCCAACGTGGGCATCGATGCGGCCCTGGGGATAGTTACCGCGACCGCTCCCGTGTCCCCGCCTCCGGCTGCTGGCCATTCGGCGCCCGCTACTTCAGCGCCCGCCGCTTCGGCGTCCGGCCCGGCCCCGGTCCCGGTCGGCGAACCCGCGGGCGGTCCTCCTGCCGCTTCCCCGCCGGATCCGGCGGGACCCCCGCCTCCGGCCGCATCCGGACCGGTAAATAAGGCCAAGCGCGCCGTCCCCGCCGCGCCGGCCAAGGAGGACGGAGCATGAAGGGCATCAACTTCAGCATCAATGCCCGTTTGTGGGTTTTCGCCGCCGTCTGCATGGGCATAATGGCTTACATGGGCTACAACTTCTACACCGCCGAGTACACGGTCTATTCGGAAAAAGTGGAAAGGCTCGATACCGACATTCGGAAGAAGAAGGGCGAGTTGCGCCAGATCCTCGCGCAAAAGCAGCGGCTCAAGGATTTGGAGTCCGAGATCGAATTGGCCAATGCCGAGTTCATCCGATTGCAAGAGATGTTCCCCGACGAAGAGGCCATCCCGCGCCGCCTGATCGACCTGACGGCCGTAACCCGCAAATCCCTCACGGTGCCGACCAAATTCCTCCCGCTGCGCGTTGAGGAAAAGGAGTTCTACAAGGAGAACCACTACGCCATCACCATCTCTTCGAGCTACCACGCCTTAGGGATGCTTTTCGGGGAAGTGGCCAACTTCCGCTATCCCACCGCCATCAACAAACTCCAGATCGAGAAGGCGCCGGATCTGGATAAGGAGGTCGACGAGGCGAGGGATCATGGCGAGACCCCCCGCACCGTCGTGGCCAACTTCCAACTCACCACCTTCACCTCCAAGCGATAGGCATCCCCGGACATGAGAACCACCGCTATCCTTACCGTCCGCCTCGCCGCCGCGGCGTTGGGCCTGAGCCTGACCGCCGCCGCCCACGAGCTCAAGGACGTCTCGCTGATGGCCTCGGGAGGGAAGGCCCAACTGAAGCTGTCTTTCTCCGCGGGCGCGGGCGAAAGCGAATTCCCCCTCTACTTCCAGAAGGGCGACGCCGCCCGTGGCACCTTGACCCTTTCCTTCCTGGAGACCGGCACGGCCTATCCCTTGGGCCGGCACCCCCTGGATGCGAACGCGCCGGAGCTGGAAGATATCACCCTCAAGAAGATCACCAGCCCCAGCGGGAAGAACTTCCTAGGCATCGAATTCAAGCTTCGCGACCCCGGTTCCGCCATCCTCGCCGATGGCGAGGCCGAAGTCCAGACGGCCCCGAAGGGGATCCTGAAGATCCAGCTCGGAAAATCCACCTTGCCTAAGTACGAATGGTCCCTCGCCAAGGCGCTCCAGGCCGGCGACGCTTACCTGTCCGCCAAGGCCGCCCCCCCGCCCAAGGTTAAGAGTAAGACGGCCAAGGCCGAGGCCGCAGCGGCCGCCGCCGCCGAGCGTGAAACCGCCGAAGCCTTTTCCGCACCGGTTCCCGCCGAGCCATCCGCCCCATCCGGTCCCGGGGATTCCTCCGCGGCCCGGGACGCCCAGCCGGCCGCGGCTTCCGCCAAGCCCGTTGCCCCCGCGCGCAAGGCCCGCCTGGTCGAAATCCAGTCGCGGGTCGCCGCCGAGCAAGAGGATTTGCTGATGCTGTTCGATGCGCCGGTCGCGGTCAACCCCGTTCCTACCCGTGATCCCAAGGACACGGCCTGGACGGAAATATCGATCGAGAACGCCGTTTCGGGCCTCCCGCGCAAAGAGTACACCCTACCAGGAAACGGGGTGTTCCGGCAAATCAAGGCGGCCCTGAAGGGCGGTAAGTTGGTCGTGCGCGTAAAGCTGGCAGAAGGCGCGAGCGTCAGCGTAACGCCCCAAGAGAATGGCCTGACGCTCTCGGCCCCGGGCAAGGGCGGATCGGCATCCGCCTCCGCATGGTCGAGCAAACATCCCGGCGTTCCGGATGCCGGACCGGCGAAGGCCGAAACCGCGAAGACGGAAGCCAAGCCCGATGGGAAGGCCGAATCCAAAACGGATACGAAGGTTGAAGCAAATGCCAAAGCGGTTCCTAAGACGGAGATGGCCGGGAAGACCGAGGCATCTGCCCCGAAAACGGAGGAAGCCCCCGATCCCGTGACTTCGGCCCATGCCGACGGAATGGCCCTGGATAAAAGCCATGGCGCCGGCGCCGGCGTTGGCGCGGGCAAAGCGAAGGGAAGCCTGTCTTCCAGCCGCGTCTTCGGTCTCGCGGCGGGCGGCAAGACCCTGGTATTGCTCAAGGATTCGGCTTCGCTCAAGAGCGATCCCGGCGCCCAGGGCAAGGTCATCCGGAAAATCCCCATCGGCGAGAAGGTGGTGCGTCTGGATACCAAGTGGGGCAAGGTGCGCGTAGTCGCGGGCCAGGATACGGGATGGCTGCGCGCTTCCGAAGCGGTTTACGACGATGAGTTGACTCCGGCCCAGGACAAGGCCATCCAAGGCAAGCTCGCATCCAACCGGGCCCGCATCGAGGCCGCGCAAGCCAAGCTGGCCGCCGCCCAGGCCAAGGAGGCGGAGAAGGCCGCGAAGGCGGAAGCCGCCCGGCTCGCTAAGGAAGAGGCCAAGCGCAAGGCCGAGGAAGCGACCGCCAAGGCGGCCGCCGAAGCGCAACGTAAGCTCGCCGAGAAGCAAGCGGCGCTGGATGCCAAACGGCAAGCCGCGGCTGCGGCCGCCGCCGCCAAGGCGAATCCGCCCGTCGGCATACAAGAAGCGGGAGCCGCGCCTAACCGCGTGGGGCAAGCGCAACCTGGCGGAGGCCCGAATCCGGGAGCGGCGCCAGGGGCGGGAGCGAAGGCGCCGGCGCAAGGAGCGCCTAAGCTCGGGTTGGCCGACAATCCAGAATTGGCCAACAAGTTGGCGCAGGAGAAGCAAGCCGCCGAAGAAGAGAAGAAGCGCATCGAGCCCGAGGAGAACCGGGTGACCTACAACAGCTATGGCCGCCGCGATCCGTTCATCCCGGTGGAGCAAGGCGCCGCCGATAACGGGATCGACATCGATCAGATGAAGGTGGTGGGGATCATCTGGCAGGCTTCCCAGCCGATGGCGGTGCTCGAGCATAGCCACGAAGCGGGCGTCTCGTTCACGGTGAAGGAGGGCGATCCGGTGCATAACGGCAGGGTGGCCCGCATCTCGCATGATGCGGTGACCTTCGATATCAGCGAATACGGCATTTCGCGTTCCTACAGCCTGAGACTGGTTTCGAACGCGAAGGAAGGGGCCAAAAAATGACTTTACGATTCCTCCGGGCCACCGCTCTGGCGGCTGGGCTCGCCAGCGCGGCCATGGGACAGGACCCGGCATCCGCGCAACCGGGGCCATCGCAAACGGCGCTGGGTTCCGCCCATCGGCAGAACTTCAGCTTCTCCAACATGGACATCCGCTCGGCGTTCCGGGCCTTGTCGGCTTCGGGACGGGTGGACATCGTGGTGGCGCCCAGCGTGTCGGCTTCCAGCGTGAACCTGATCCTGACCGATAAAACCTGGCAGGAAGCCATGCTGATCCTGTGCCAGATGTACGGCCTGAAATACCTGGTGGAAGACAACTACCTCTACGTCATGAACCTGGCCGATTTCAACAAATCCTCGGTGGAGAACGCGCAGGCCTTGCAGGCGGCCGGATCGATGGCTCCGCTGATGCGGGACATCATCAAGCTGAAGAACGCCAAGGCCAAGGATTTGATGGATCCGATCGGGAAGATGCTCTCTACGCGGGGCAAGGTCGACGTGGTGGAACGCAACAACGCCCTGCTGGTCTTCGACACCCGCGCCAACATCCGCGAGATCCGCGCGGCCATCCGGGAGCTGGACGTCGAGACCTACCAAGTGAACATCCAGGCCCAGATGATCCAGGTGGATGCGGACGCCTTGCGGGAAGTGGGCGTGGACTGGCAATTCGGGGTGGGGGGCGGGAAGCTCGGGCCCTTATTGAATACGCCAGGCAAGCTGCCCACCACCGTCAGCGACTTCAGCATGGTGGGGACCTCGAACCAAAGCGCGCAATCTTCATCTTCCAGCTCCAGTTCGAGCGGATCGTCGGGGGGAAGCAGCCCTACCACGGGAGCCCTCGTGGGCGGCGTGGCGGGGGCGACCACCCAATTGGCCTTCGGCCTATTGAACGGGAACCTGGCGTTGGCGGTGGCGAACCTGGTCTCGAATCTCCATGGCGAGGTCCTCGCCAAGCCGCAGATCACCACCATCGACAATACGGAGGCCAAGATTTTCATGGGCGAGCAGGTTCCCATCCGCGTGCTGGACGCCACCGGCCATCAGGCCATCCAGCTCCAGGACGCAGGCACCTCGCTGACGGTGACTCCGCACGTAACCGCCGACGGGCGCGTGCTCTTGGATCTCAATCCGGAGAAGAATTCTTTCCGGGTCGATCCCAGCGCGGGAACCATCCTGCAGAAGCAAAGCGCCAAGACCACGGTAGTGGTGAACGACGGCGAGACCGTGGTGATCGCGGGCCTCACCACCAAGGAAGAAACCTCGACGGAGACGGGAGTGCCGTTGCTGAAAGACATCCCTTTGCTGGGCTACTTGTTCAAGCACACGGCAAACTCCACGCGTAAGCGCGATCTGATCGTCTTCGTGACGCCGCATATCGTGGCGCAAGCCAACCGCGGGGATGAGATGGCCAAGAACGACCTAAGGGATCTGAAAGAAGGCGAAGGGGTGTACGGGGATAATGCGCCCTCCTCAACGTCGGCGCCGGCGCCCAAGTCCGAGGTCAAGAAGTCGTCGATGGACGCTCCGCCCCCCGGCAAACCGGATTATCCCTAGGGCCTTACTCGCTTAGGGGCTGCGGGGCGTTGGCTTCACATCGCATTTCATGAGGGCCTTCCTTCGGGGAGGCCTATTTCTTTAGGCCGCTTCTCAAGCGCAAGCTGAAGCGCCCGTCGCGCTTCTTCAGGATCACCGCGCGACCGAACACCCGTTCCAGGTTGGCTTCCGTCAGGCACTCCCGGATCTTCCCGAATCCCACGGCCCGTCCCTTGCGCAGCATCAGCGCATGGGTGAAATCGGGCAGGATCTCTTCCACGTGATGGGTGACGTAGAGGATGGCCGGGCCCGCAGGCGCGCGCATCAAGGCCGACAGGCGTTCCAGGAAGCCTTCCCGCGCCACCGGATCGAGTCCGGAAGCCGGTTCGTCGAGGATGAGGATGCCGGGCTTTACCATCAAGGCCCGAACGATGGTGGCCATGCGCCGTTGGCCCTGGCTCAATTGCGTGAATCGCCTTTTCATGAGATGACCGATGCCGGCGGCCCGCAGGAGGCTGCGCGCCCGCAAGCGATCGGAGGCCGAAGGTTGGTCGAATCGCAGCCCCATGGTGCCCACGCAACCGGACCAGGCGATCTCTTCGACGGTCTGCCAGGCCGGGAATTCGGGCTCGATATCGTTGCCCACCCAGCCGATCACGCGGCGCAGTTCGGTGAGATCGCTCTCGCCGAACTTATTCCCCAGAACGCGGATCTCGCCTTCCTGCGGCCAGAGGAACCCTTGCAGCATCGCCAATAGGGAACTCTTGCCGCTGCCGTTGGGCCCCAGAAGCACCCAATGCTCGCCGCTGCGGATGGAGATCTCGATGTCCTTCAGGACCAGGCGCTCTTCGCGGCGCAATTCGATGCCGCGTAAGCCTATGATTTCCCCATTCGATCGCGGGCCATTGCCCGCCGCGAGCTTCGCCATGCGTCTTCGCCTCCCGGTTGCGGAACGATGTTATAATTCCGCGAGGTGATCAAGTTTTCGCGCCCTCGCTCCCTCCCGTATCCACAGCAGGCCCGGTTCCAGGTCTTGGCTGCCGCGGCCGCCCTGACTCTTGCCGTCGCCGCTATTTCCGCGGCCCCGACGGATAGGCTTTCCTCGGCCGCGTCCCCCGCGCCCGCTTCCGCCTATGGATTGATTTGGCTGGACGTCGACCCCGGCCCCGCCGAGGTCGCCCTGGACGGGGACTTCCTGGACGCGGGCGTTTGGCTTATCTCCGTATCCCCCGGGCAACACGAGGTCCGCGTCCGCAAAACGGGCTTTCGCGACTACGCGGGCCGCGTTTTGGTCCCGCCAGGAGGCAGCGTGCACCTCGACGTGCGCTTGCAACCGGGCGCCGCGGGCGATTCCTGATCCGATTCGCTTCGAATCGCCCCCATCCCTCCCCGGCGGACCCCGATTCCAGGCTCCGCGACGGCTTTTTGGGTATAATTCCGATCGGGCATTCGTCGTGGAGGTTTCCGATGTCCAGAGGCATGCGCTTAATGATCATGATGCTGGTCGTCGCGGGAATGATCACGATGATGATGCAATGCGCGAAAAGGTCCATGACCCATCACCGCGCCCCGCCTCCGCCGCAAGACGGCACGGCGCCGGACCAGCCTGCGTCGCCGGACCAGCCTGGGGCGCCGGACCAACCTGCGGCGCCGAGTCAGCCCGCGGCGCCGGGTTGAGCGGAGCATGAACCGCTTCTTCGCCCCCGGGGGCGAATTCTCGCTCATCGAGTCCTTATTCGACGCATCCCATTTCTCCAAGGACGGGCATGGCTTGGGCGATGACGCCTACCTGCTGGAAGCCGGCGGGGAAACCTGGGCGGTATCCGCCGATGCCAGCGTGGAGGGGATCCATTTCCGCCTGGATTGGACCACGCCGGAGGCGGCCCTCGAGAAGGCGCTCCTATCCAATCTCTCCGACATCAACGCCATGGGCGGCCGCGCCTCCTTGGCCTTCCTCACCTTGGGGGCCTTGAAATCGTGGGATGGCGCGCAAATCGCGCGCTTGAAGGAAACCTTGGCGCGCCTGGAGAGCCAGCATGGATTCCGCATGGCCGGCGGCGATACGGTACGCAAGGACCAGGAAATTTTTTTCGGCTTCACGGTCATGGGCAAGATCACGGGGCGGCCCTTGCTTCGTTCCAACGTGCGACCCGGTCATCGCCTCTACGTCAGCGGGCCGTTGGGGCGGTCGGCGGCAGGATTAGCCTTATATCGGGCCGGAGAGCGGCCCGGCCGGGACCCGGCCTTTGACCGCTTCTTGACCGCGCATGATCTTCCCCGGCCGCCTTTGGCGCTGGGGCCCGCCCTGGCGGCCCTGCCCGGCCCGGTGGCGGCCATCGATCTGAGCGACGGGCTTTCTTCGGAGCTGGCCCACCTTTCCCGGCAGTCGGGTTGCAGGCTGTCGGTGGAATGGGGTAAGCTTCCTTATGACGATGGCCTGGAACGGCTTCCCGGCGGCGGGCGGTGGCGCGATTGGGTGCTCCATGGCGGAGAGGAATACCGATTATTGTTCTCCGGGAACTTCTCGCCGGAAGATCTCGCGCGGCTTTCCGCGCGCGGGGAGATCCGGGAGATCGGGTCCGCGCGCGCGGGCGAAGGCGTAGGTCTCGTGGACGAATCGGGAACCGAAAGGGAATTGGAGGCCGCGGGCTGGAGCCACTGAGCTCCGGAAGCGGCGAGCGCCGATGAGCATCCAACAGGTTAAACGGAACAAGCGCAAGGTAGGGGAAATCCTGCTGGCGCAAGGCTATATCAACCAGGAGCAGCTCGATCATGCCCTGGAGCAGCACGCCACCACCGGCATCAGCCTGGGCACCGTGCTGGTGAAGCTCGGCTTCATCGACGAGGATACCCTGAACGCGGTGCTGGGCAAGCAGCTCGAGCTCAGCTACCGCAAGCGCATCGGCGATTTGCTGGTGGAGCAGGGTTATATCACCCAACCACAGCTCGCCAACGGCCTGGCCCAGCAGAAGACCATGGCCATGCCCCTGGGGAAATGCCTGGTCAAGCTCGGCTACATCGAAGAGACCAAGCTTCTCGACGTGCTGGCGGCGCAGCTCGATCTCCAGCATATCAACCTGGAAAACTTCAAGTTCAACCCGAACATCACCCGGCTCATCTCCGAGGAGATGGCCCGTTCCTATAAGACCATCCCGCTTTACGAGAACAACGGCGTCCTCACCGTGGCCATGGTGGATCCCACCAACCTGCGCTCGCTGGATCATATCAAGTTCAAGACCGGCAAGGACGTGGAGCCGGTGATCGCCACCGAAGCCGAAATCACGGTGGCCATCGGGCGCGCTTACGCCGGGGGCAAGGAAGCCCTCAGCGATCTCATCGGCGGCCAGGAGGATAAGGATCTCGTCCTGGATGATAACGACAAGAAGAAGGAGGAGGAGGAAGGCCTCACGGGGGACGAAGAGGGCCGGCAGATCATCAAGATCGTCAACCTGATCGTGAGCGAAGCCATCCGCCTCGGCGCATCGGACGTCCATCTGGAGCCGCAAGAGCGCAACATGCGCATCCGCTACCGCATCGACGGCGAACTGATGGAACAGAATCCCATCCCGGCCCGCCTCATGGTGCAGATCGTCTCGCGCCTCAAGGTGCTGGGAGGCATGGACATCGCCGAAAAGCGGAAGCCCCTGGACGGCCGCGCGCATATCAAGTACCGCGGCCAGGAGGTGGATTTGCGCCTTTCCACCTTCCCGACCCTGCTGCGCTCCCGCGGCGTGGTGGAGAAGATGGTGATCCGCATCATCGATCCCAACCAGGAAGTCGCCACCATCGATAAGATCGGTTTTTCGCCCTCGGTGTTCCCGAGTATCGCCCGCCTGATCGAATTGCCCGACGGCATCATCCTCACCACCGGCCCCACGGGCTCGGGCAAATCCAGCACCCTGTACGCCTTCGTCCAGAGGGTGGCCTCCCCTTCGGTGAACGTCGTGACCATGGAAGATCCGGTCGAGAAGAACATCCCGGGCATCACCCAAGGGCAGATCAATAACCTGGCCGGTTTTACCTTCGCGGCCGGCATGCGCGCCATCCTCCGCCAGGACCCGGACGTCATCATGCTGGGCGAAATGCGCGATAAGGAGACTTCGGAGATGGCGATCCAGGCGGCTCTCACGGGCCATCTGGTGATCTCCACCTTGCATACAAACGACGCCGCCGGCGCCTTCACTCGCCTGCTGGACATGGGCGTCGAACCTTTCCTGGTCACCTCTTGCGTCAAGGGCGTACTCGCGCAGCGGCTGGTGCGGCGCATTTGCGAGAAATGCCGCCAAAAGGTGGAGGTGCCGGACGTGGTGCTGGAAGGCATCGGCATCCGCCCGGGAACGCCCTTCTTCCAAGGCAAGGGCTGCCAGCAATGCAATAACACCGGGTACCGGGGGCGCTTGGCCCTCTTCGAGCTGCTCATTCCCGACGAGCACATCCATCAGATGATCTTGGAGCGCAAGTCCAGCGACGAGATCAAGCTCTACGCGATCCGCCAATTGGGGATGGCCACCCTCCGCCGCGACGGCCTGGAGAAAGCCCTCTCCGGCCAGACCACCATCGAGCAGGTCGTGGCCGTCTCGCAGTCCGAGATGTGAAAACCCCCATCCGCTTCCCGGCCTGGGCCGCCGCCTTTCCCTTGCTCGCGGCCTATGCGGCCCTCAAATTCTCCTTCGGCATCCTCATCTGCGATGACGCCTATATCACCCTGGCCCATGCGCGTTCCTGGGCCTCCGGCCTCGGCCCCGTCATGTCCGCCTTGAATCCGGTCTGCGCCACCAGCACGCCCCTGCATACGACCCTGCTCGCTCTCGCGGGACGGATCCTGGGCGGCGGGAACTACCCGGATTACGCGTACGGGATCAACGCGGTTTGGGATCTCATCGGCTGCGGCTATCTCTATCGCCTGGCGCGCTTCGGACGGAAACTTCCCGGCCCCTGGCCCTGGCTATGCGTCGCCGCCTATGCGCTCTCCGTCAACGCCCTCGCCGTTTCGGCGTCGGGGATGGAGACGCCCATGTACGTCGCCCTGGCGTTGGCCGGAACCTGGTACGGCCTGTACGCGGAACGCGCCGGTTACGGCTTGGCCCTGGTGGCCTTCCTCGCCCCGCTGGCGCGACCCGAAGGAGCGCTTCTGCCCGGCGTCCTGATCCTCGCGCGTGCTTCCGGCGCCGGACGCCGCTTCCGGCTTGATAGGGATTCGCGCCTGGCCGCCGTCGCCGCGGCCATGGGTCTCTGCCTCTTCTTCGCTTTCAACTTTTACGCCTACGGCCACGCCTTGCCGCATTCCATCGTGGCCAAACGGGCCGAAATCCACGTCGGGCCCCTGGAGGGCTTGGGCGCCTGGATGCTGAACGTCTTCTTCAAGGGACCCTGCTTCGGAGGCACGCGAACCGTAGCCATAGCCAATCTGCTGATCCTGGCCGCCGCGGCATGGGGCTGGAAGCCGCCGGGGAACGCGAACCGAAGTAACATGAACGATACGGTAACAGAAAGGTTTCCTTGGCCCATCCTGGCCTGGCCGGGGGCCTACTTCCTCTTTTTCATGGCGACGGGAGCGAGTTACGTCCTTTTCCCATGGTACTTCCTCCCCGTCCTGCCTTTCTTGATCCTGGTCGTTGTCGAGGGCCTGGCGCGCGGGATGCAAGGCCTGCCTGCTTCCGCGGCGTGGGCCCTCTTTTTCGGCTTCCTGGCGTACGTGCCGGCCCAGACTTTCCGTCAGCAATTGCCGGCGAAGCATCGTTTGGCCGAGGCCGGGCGGGAAGGCCGCTACCGGGAAGCGGCCCGCATCGTCGACTCGCTGTCCATTCCCGGCCGTCCGACCATGGTCATGATCGACGAGGTGGGGGCGATCGGGTATTGGTCGCATGCGCGCATCCTGGATATGCACGGGCTGCTCTCCCCCGAGGCCATGCCCTATCTGGGCCCCGCCGAAGGGCATTGGCTGCGCATGGCGAAGCTACAGGATCGGATGGATCCCGAATGGATCGTGGGCCTAAGGCTCGCCAAGGACGAGGGCTTGCTGTACCCCGGCGAAGACGGATTCTATGCGGGCTACGCCCCGGTCCGGATTCTGCGCATCGCGAAGCATCCGTACAATCTGGAGATGTGGCGGCGCCTGCCGCCGGATTGACGGGAGGCGCGGTTAGGAGATGCTTTACCTGGCCCTTCAGGCTTGCGGAGCGGCCGTGGGCGGCTGCCGGCCCCGGGGAAAGCGATGCCGCGGGATGAGATCCCGCCCCAACAGGAAGGCCATGAATATGGTCAGGGGTATGGTAACGATGACCCCGAAGCCGTAGGAGACGAGGGCTCCCACCACGTTGATGGCGATCAGGATCGCCAGGAAAGCGATGGCCTTACCCCATGCGACCGGCTCGTTGAGGGCTGGCAGATGGCTGTCTTTCTCGTTCTTTTCTTCCGTATCCTTATCCTCAGCCATGGTACCTCCTCCCGTCGGGTTCAGCCCCGGCCTCAACCCTTACGCATGATCAGACTGGACATATCTTCCGCATGCTCCTCTTCGGTGGCCAGGATCTCCTCCATCAATCTGCGGGTGGTGGGATCCTTGTCCGTCAGGTACTGGATGATTTCCCGGTAGCTGTCGATGGCGATGCGTTCGGCCACCAGGTTCTCCTTGATCATGTCCTCCAGGGAGCGGCCCTCGATGTATTCGGCATGGCTGCGTTCGATCAAGGTGGCGGGATTGAGATCGGGCTCGCCTCCCAATTGGACGATACGATCGGCGATCTGGTCGGCATGCTGCAATTCCTGGGTGGCATGCTCCATGAATTCGGCCTTCGCCGCTTCGGAATTGGGGCCCGAGGCCATGAAATAATGGCGGCGGTAGCGCAGATTGCAGACTATCTCCGTGGCCAAAGCCTGGTTCAATAGCTTGATCACGGCCTCGCGATTGGCGGAATAGCCTTTGGTCACGGCGCCGTCGTCGATACGTTGGCGGGCCCTTTCGCGCAAGGTGCGCACATCGGTCATGGTGGCGTCGGCCATTCTTCCTCCTGGAAAATTGGGCCGGGCCCAATAGGGGGCTCGGCCTCTCATGCCGAAAATACTTTTCCAGGCCGGGGGGTGGACTTATTTCGCGGAAGCCGGATTCCCGCGTTTTGCCGCCGGATTCGCGGCGCCTTTCGCGGCCGCTCTCGTGGCCGGTTTCGCGGGGGTCTTGCGGGAGGGCTTGGGGCTGGCGAGGACCAAGGGCCGCACCGGGGGCAGGAGGTTGTCGATCACGATCCATTGCTTGCGTTTGGACATGCGGAAATTCTTCGACTTTTCCACGCTCTCCGTGGCCTTGATGGCCGCCGCCGGAATCTGGGTCAGCAGGTCGAGGGGATAGGCGTACTCAGAGGCCCGGGCGGTCTTGCCGTTGAATTCGACGCGCTCCACGGGCCAGCAGGATATCCCGGGGGCGGCCTGGGTGAAGGTGGAGTCCTTGCCCATTACCGCGAATACGACCACGCGCGCATCCCGCTTGAAAGCCGTTTCCTCGAAATCCTTATCGTTCCATGCCACTTCGATTTCGCGGCGGTTCCAGCGTCCCTTGATCAGGCCATCGACGCGCACGGTAGCCCTGCGGCCGTCGCCGAACAACCCGCCCGAGACGTTCGCCACCGTGCCGGCGACGACCAAGCCGGCATGGGACATCAGCCACGCATAGCTACGCGGCTGCAAATCGGCGGCGCGGGCGCTCGCGGTGGCGAGGACCAGGAGAGCGAGGAAGGGGGCGGCCAGGCGGTACATGATCCGAATGATAACCGCGCGGAGTCGGGCCGGCATGGGGTAGGCTTCCTTTTCGGGGAAGGATTCCCGGGAGCATGGGCCCCGCCGATCAGGTTTCCGGGCCGTAGTGCGTTTTGCGATCCCAATCGGCCCAGGTCCGGAAGGCGGCTTTCGCCTCTCTCGCCAGCATTCTCTTCATGCGCATTTTGCGGCTTCGCGCGGGGCGCATGATCTCCTCGTAGAGGAAGGCGTCCCCGAAGCCGATGGCCGCCGCGTCGGCGCGGGTGTTGGCGAAGACGATGGCGTCGACGCGGGCCCAGTATGCGGCCGCCAGGCACATGGGGCAGGGCTCGCAAGAGGTATACAGGACGCAACCGTCCAGATGGAAGCGGCGCAGGCGCCGGCCGGCGGCGCGCAGGGCCACCACTTCGGCATGCGCGGTGGGATCATTCTCGGCCAGGACGCGGTTGTGCCCTCGGCCCACCACCTTTCCGTCCTTCGCCACCACCGCGCCGAAGGGCCCTCCGCGGCCATCCTTGAGCCCATGGGCGGAAAGGGCGATGGCCTCGGCCATCAACTGGCGCGGGGTTTTGCCCTTGGGCTTCGGCCGGGCGGATCGCTTCACTTGAGCTTCGCCAGGCGGAGGGAGAGCGGCCAGCGCACTTTGCGGCTCCGGGCCGGATCGCCCCAGGCGGCCGCCATTTCTTCGCGTACCAGGGCGACGGGATCCTTCCCTTTGGCCTTGCGATAATACTGCACCGCCGACCAGGTCCCGAAATAGTCCAGCAGTTCGGAGAAATCCCAATCGGTTTCCATGGCGAATTCCGGCGCGGCCAAGGCGGGGAAGGGAAGGTCCAGGGAGCGGTAGCCGTTCTCGACATGAACCCGTTCGGGCGGCCAATAAGGGCCCACCAGGCCATGGTAAAGCCGAAAGTAGGCGAGATCGAAATCCGGGGTAACCTGGCAGTTACCGTAGCACCAGGCCGCCAGCACCGCGCCCGGCCTGGCTACGCGGGCGGCCTCGGCGGCGAAGGCGGGCACGTCGAACCAGTGCAGGGCCTGGGCCACCGCCACCAAATCCACGCTGGCGTCGCGCAAGGGCGCGCGTTCGGCGGCGGCCGCGGCGTAAAGCAAGCCCGGAACCCGCCGGGCTTTGGCGATCTGAGAGGCGCTGGCATCGGTGGCGATCACCGCGCGGAAGCGGGCCGCCAAGGGACGCGAGGCCTGGCCCGAGCCGGCCCCGCATTCCCAGGCCGTCCCCGTTCCGGCGGGAAGGGAAGCCAGGTAATCGAACAGGGATTCGGGATAGGTGGGACGCGCCCGGGCATAGCCGGCCGCATTCCCGGAGAAATGATCCTTGAAGGCGGGGGCGTCGCTCATGCGCCGGCTTCGCGATCCAGAAAGTAACGCGCCCGCGCCAGCGCCGCCACGGTCAGGGATTCCGTGAGTTCGCCTGCCATCGCCATGCGCCAGGCTTCTCCGAAATCCATGGCCTTCACCGCGAGCTGCTCATCCCCGTCGGGATCCTGCGGCCCGGGGGTGAGATCGCGCGCGAGGTACAAGTGGCCGATCTCGTCGGTGCAGGCGTTGGACAGTTCCAAGCTCCCGAGGTAATCCCAACGGGCGGCCGAGTAGCCGGTCTCCTCCCGTAATTCGCGCTTCGCCGAATCCAGCGGTTCTTCCCGGCCCTCAGGGCACCCGCCTTCGGGCAGCTCCCAGAAATAACGATCGAAAGGATACCGGTGCTGGCCCACGAGGATGACCCGGCCCTGGGCATCGATGGGCACCACGGCCACCGCGATGTTCTTGAAATGGACCGTTCCGTAGATGCCCGGGGATCCGTCCGGGCGGAGGACGTCGTCCTCGCGCACGCGGATCCAGGGGTTATCGTAGACCTCCCGGCGACGCAGCCGGGTCCAAGGGCCTATTTCTTCTGGGGAAGCGCCTTCCATATGCGGGAAATATACTCTCCGCCATGGCCCGTATTGCGCAACGGCGCCAACAGCCCGGACTTGGGGAGCTTCGCCATAACAGGCGAGGCGCGACGTTCGAGGGACATCGGGAGCCGAGAGGGCATGCCGGCCGCGGTCTTCGCGAGGGAACCCGCCTTCGCGGGCAGAGCGACGGTCTCGAAACCGGTTCCCGTTACGCAACTCATCAAATCGGCCAGGCCTTCGCCTTCGGGGCAAACGGGATCCTTTTGGCTCAGGCCGAAATCCATGCTGAGGGCGCACGTGCTCGTCTTATACGAATAGACGGTGTGCAGGGAATCTCCTTGGTTGGAAAAGTCGATGGTGGCGGTCTCGCCCTTGCCGTTCTTGAATTGGATTTCCTTGCAGGTGTTCTTCGTCATGGTGATGGTGGTGTCCGCGGAGAATTCCGCGGCGAAGTAGTAGCCGAAATAATCGCCGGCGCAGGTCTCCGCGGTGATGGCTTCCGTGGCCTGGGATTCGCTGATGGTGTACACGGCGGTCAAGGATTCGAAAGGGCTGTCCCCGCCGGTGGTGTCGCTGGTGCAGCCGGTCCGCAGATCGGCGGGCAATAACGCGTTGGCATCGACCAGGTTCCATGTTCCGACGATGTCCGTGGCGGTGCCGGTGAACATCGGGCCCGTGCAATCCCCCGTCGCCCAGGTCCATAGCTTGCCGTCGCGTACCGCGTAGGAGGACGTATCCTCGGTGGTGTCGCGCAGGATCTTCGTGCTGCTCCCCGAATCGCAGTAGACGTCGATGAATTGCGTGACGATGGTTTTCTTGGCGTGATCGATGGCGATGACCTTTTGGACCAGGTTGCCGGTGAGCTCGACCCCCACGTCGCCGGTCAGGCTCAGGTAGATGAGGACGTCGGTTTCGGTTTCCGATGCGGGCTCGTAGGTGCGGGTGCGGTATCCGGTCTTGGAAATCTCCAAGGTGGCCGCGGCGGCCTTGGCCAGGGAGGCGATGCGAGGCGTCGCGGAAGCGGCGCCGCCGGTCGGAGAAGCGATGCCCGGCGCGAGTACGGCCTTCCAGGTGAGGGTTTGATCCGCGGCGGTGAGGCGAAGGATAACCACGCCTACGTGCGGCAAGCCCGCGGGCAGGGGAAGGGCATTGGCGCCCGCGGACAACTTCACGTTCGAAGCGGAAAAGGCGCGGCGGCCATCCGTGGTCAGCCATTCCAGGCGCGCGGCAACGGCGGAAGGGCTGCGCACGATCAGGGATCCCCGGCGATACGTCAAGGAGAAGGCGCCGGCCCCCGTTCCCGGATTCCGTATCGCGATGGCCTTGGCGAGATCGAAGGCTCCATCGGCATCCGTGGTCACGCATGAGGTGGGATCCGACTTGATGCAGACCTTGGCCCCGGAGATGGGGTTCTCGAGCTTATCGAAGACATTGCCGGAAATATCCAAGGCATGGATGGGAAGGGCTATGGCGATGGCGAGCGCGGCGAGAATCGGGGTTGGTCGCATGCGGATTTCCTTTCGGGTCGGCGAAGTGGCTACGGGAGTCCCAAAAATGGCTTATTTCTCGGTACTACACCAGGGCGAATCGGTACGCGATACCGGCACCACCGAGCCCTGAAACCTGCCGGTTACTGTCCGAACCCGGAGGTCCGCACGCAAGCCTGCCAGGTGGTATCCGCCAAGACGACCCCGGATTGCGCTTCCGGGCAAGCCTTCGGCGCCGTCGTATCGAGGATCAGCGGCACGCCCGCGGAGACGCAGGTCTTGTCCCCGAAAGCGAAGGAGACTTGCAGGGAATCCGCCGATGCCGGATACGAATAGGCGGCCGTCTCGTTCCTGGCATTCTTCAGAACCACTTCCTGGCAGGTGTTCTTGATGAGCGCGAGATGCCCGTTCTGCCCGTCCAAGGCCGTCGGATCCCCGATGAGCTGGTTGCCCAGGCAAGCGCGGCGGCGGATGCGGATGGTAAGGGAATCGGATTTGAGATCGATGTCCCAGCCCCCGCCTTCATTCAGGAAGAACAGGTTCGGCACGCTGGTGACCAGGGAATCCTTGTCGGGTTCGCAGGTCACCGGGAACAGCCCTGACGGCAGCGGTACCAGGCCCTGCGATTTCCATTGGCCGTAGAGACCGCTCCCGTCCTTGGCGAGCGCGACGCCAAAGCAATTGCCCGCCGGGATATACCATTTGCCGCCTTGGATCCAGATGGGCAAGGACGATTGCGCCTCTTGGGACACGGGCGCGGATCCGTTACAACCGGGTTCGGCGTACGCGTAATGCAATAGATGGTTGGCGCTGTCGATATCCAGAAGCCGGGCCCGGATGAGGCCCGCGTACGGCAGGCCGGTATCGCCGTCCACCGCCATGCGGATGACGGCGGTATCCAAATCCTTGCGGGGCCGGAAAAGGGCGGCCTGGTATCCCGGTTTCACGATCGTGAAGGCGTGCAAGTTGGCGGTGGCGATTTTCCCGAGAACGGAAATGCGCGCCGGATGGCCGGCGTCGCCAAGGGCCGGGAAGGCGTAACGCGCGTGTTCCGTCTCCAGGCGGAAGAAAGCCAGCCCCGCAAATGGCTCGCGCCAGGAAACCGGGTTGCTTCCCGCGCGCAGGGAAAGGGAAAGCGCGGGCCCGATGCGACGGCCGTTCATCGCGAAGCGCAGGAGGCGGACGAGCGCCGGCTGGGGGGCGTCGATGATCAAGGAACCGGCGCGGATCGAGAAGGAAAGGCCGGGCGCGGCGGACGGGGCCTGGGGCAAGGACACCGTCGGGGAAAATACGGATTTGCCTTGGGAATCGGAGGTCTGGCATTGGCCCGCATCCTCTTGCAAACAGATGCTGGCTCCCGGGATGGCTTGCCCCATTTTATCCGTCAGGATGAAATGCACTTCCAGCGCCCGTACCGGCCGCGCGAGCGTGGCGAAGAAGATGAGGGATAGCGTTATAGGAGCAAGGAAAAGTCGAAGCGATGCGGACCTGGGGTTCAAGGGTCCCTCCCGGGATTAATGCCCCCTAACTATACCACGCGGCGGCCGGATCCGGGAATCCGTTAGTCGCGTGTGGCCCAATCCGGGCGGCCCTGGCGGCGTTGTCCCAGGAAGAGGACGGTCTCGGCGACGGCCCATTCCTCCGCGGGCAGATCGAAGGGGTGGCCGGCTTCCCCGGCCAGTTCCCGCTGTTCGACCACGCTGTCGTAGAAGAAGGACAGTGCCTGGATCAAATCGATGAGGGCACGGGCGGAGTAGCGGCCGGATTCGGCCTGCTCCTCGATGAAGGATTGCACTTGCCCGGGACGGAGCCTTTCGGGCTTGAGGGCATGGCGGGCCAGGAAGGGCGAAAGCGCCCGGGTCCAGCGGACCCGGCGTTCCGCCTCGATGCCGCGGCGTTCCAGGGCGGAATCGAACCGGTTCATCCAATGCTGTATTTGGGCGGATTCGACGTGCCTTTGGGCGCGTAACACGGCGGTCGCGAATGGAACCATATTCACCTCCCGGGTTCGTTCCCAATGTCGCTCATTGGACGTCTCCGGAGGATGATCGGTATCACGATCCCGCTTCGCCCTGTGAGGGGGCTCACAGGGGGGCTACGCGCATCCTCACGAAGGGCTCAACGGGAACCCAGGGAAAGGTGGAGCCAGGCCTTGTCGCCATCGGGCGCGGAGAGGCGGATCCAAATGAGGCCGCGCGGCCAACCGCGTTCGGGAAGATCGAAGACGGCCGGGGCGCGATCCCAGGATTGCGACCAGAGGCGTTGGCCGCGCCCATCGAAGGCTTGCAGGCGCGCGGGCTTTCCCGCGAGGTTGGCGAACTGGATGCGGTTGCCGGAAAGGCGCGCCCCTGCTGGGACGGCCGCGCGATGATGGATGACGGGAGTGGGATCGACCTGCAACGGAGCGGAGACGAAGCCGTCGCCCGTAAGCCGGCCTTCGTTCAGGTAGGCGGAAAGGAGGGTTATCGGCCCGGGAGCCGTCGCTGAATCGGCCATTGCCGTGATGCGGAGGAGACCGGTCGCATCCCCGACCAGGGGAACCTCGCCGACCGTGGCTACGGAAAGGACGTGGCTGACGGGATCGAAGTGGGAGACCACCCTGTCGGAGAACCACGAGGAGTGGATTTGGCCCACTTGCGTGACCGTCGCGGGTAATTGGAAACGGAACTCGGCCGCGGTAAGGCCGACGAGGCCGCTTCCGGACAGGCTGTAGACGTAATCCCCCGCCGTCCCGGCGGCCGAGGGAGGATTGATCGTCAACGCCGCGCCGGTGACGGGGGAGGCGGCTGCGCGCTTGCCCAATCCCTTTTCCATGGGAAAGGAGCCGATCAATCCGATGGCGTACTGGAAGACCAGGGCCGCGTCATAGCTGGAGATGCCACCGGTGCCGCTTACGTCCGCCAGTGCCGGATCGAATTTCGCGGAATCCGTTCCCGGTCGGAAGCCCACCACGTAGTCCAGGATGGCTTGGGCATCGAAGATGTCGACTTTGCCATCCCCATTGACGTCGCCGGGCAGCGAACGCGGCGCGGAAACCGTGATCCGTCCCGGTACCAAGGTGGCGACCAACTCGCCTTTGTCGTCGAGACGGATGCCCTCCAGGTTCACGTCGGTAAAGGCGCCCAAGGGGGCTTCGGCCGGAATGACGAAGCCGAAACGCAATAGCTCGCCCTCGCTTTTGCCAAGTGCGACGGGAGCGCCGCCCAAGGCGACGGGAATGGAATCCTTGCGTGCATCGTTCCATCCCTTTAGGGCCCAATCGCGCGCCAGGCCGCTATCGGTTTTGATCCCCGCGAAGCGGGCCACGGTAGAATCGACGCGCAAGACGAACTGGCAAGCCGACAGGGTGGCCGAGCTCAAGTTAGCCAAGCGCAATGGCACCCATACCGAATCGCCCGGTTTCCCGAAGAACTTGCCCATCCCGAGATTCAGGACGGGAGGCCGGGACGGAATGCGCTTGTATTCGGCCGCGATCTCCGCCGCTCCCAGCGCCCTCCCGTAAATGCTCATCTCATCGATACGGCCATGGAACCAGCCAGGCGTGGATTGGTTGCGCATGCAGGCGCCGATCTGGGGCAGCGGCGGAGGATAGCCGATCTCCCCCCACGTCTCCGCGGCGCCCGCCTGGACTCCGTCGATCCACATCCTCCCGTATCCGTCGCTTACCGTGAGGGCGACCATATGCCAGGCGCCATCGGCCAGGGAAACGGGGCGGAAGATCTCGGACCAATAAGCGCCGTTATAGACCTTCCTCCCGGTGACGCCTTCGAGTTCGCCGAATCGGAAACGGAACTCGGTCCCTTGGTCCACCGAATCCCCGATGGTGTAAATCAGGTTGCTGTAGATGACGCGCTGATCATTACCGATCCCTTGTTCATACGGCTGTATCCATGCCGCCACGGTGAAGGCCGGGGGATTGAAAGCCGAATCGGAAGGCAGCTGGACGTAGGTGTCCTTCCCGTTGAATTCCAAGGAAGATCCGCGCGCGCCGGCTTTCCATGCGGTTTCCCCGTGGATGGCCCCGTCGAAGCCGTTCCCGCTGCGATCGTGCAGTATCGCGCCTTCGCCTTCGTCGAAATCGTACTGGGCGATCAGGCCGCCGGTCTGGGGCGGTTTGACCTTATCGGCGAGGAGGGCGTAGGCGGCGGCCATTTCGGACGCGTCGAGACCGCGATCATAAATGCTCATCTCGTCGATGCGGCCGCGGAAGAATCCCTTGCTGGCCCAGTTGCGGAGGCATGCGCCGATCTGGGGCAATGAGGTTGGCTGCGGGATCGCGGCCCAAGGTTGGGGCGCTCCCGCCATGTTCCCGTCGACCCACAGGGTTCCGATGCCTTGCGAAACCGAAAAAGCCACCCAGTGCCAGGCGCCATCGGCCAAGGATACGGGGCGCATCATATCGGACCAGTGGCCATTGAATTCGGCGCCGGCGGAAACGCCTTCCAATTGGCTGTTCCGGAAACGCAGCAACGATCCCTGCGTGAGCAATCCGGGCGTCGTGGAGACGAGATTGCTGTAGATGTCCCGCTCCACCGTCCCGGGGCCTTGATCCGTAGGTTGGATCCACGCCGCCACCGTGAAGGAGGCGAGCAGGAAAGCCGAATCGGCAGGCAATTGCACGTAGGCATCGATGCCGTTGAATTCCAGCGCGCTTCCCTTTATCCCGGCAGCCCATTTCGCCCCGCCTTGGATGGCCCCATCGAAACCATGGCCGCTGCGATCGTGCAGGACCGCGCCATCGCCATCGTCGAAATCGTATCGGGCCACCAGTCCGTTTTCCGAGGCGATCGGATCCGAAGCGGCCGCATTCGCGACGATCCCCAGGCCGATCGCGACCGCGGACGCCGCGAGCGGGAAAAATCCGGCGCATAACCTGAGAGCATGGAATCGGACAGATAGCGGTTGCACTGCGGGCATGGCAACTCCTTTGATATCGCGGTAAGGAAAAGGTAACACCGATCGGGCCGGAATTCATGCCTTTCCCGCATCGGGGAACCGGATTTCCCTCCCCTAGGAAAGAAAAGGCACCATAAACCCTAGTGCCTTCCATTGAAATCTTCTTGCCGCGCCCGATTCCGCCGTTTTTCCCACGCCCTTCCCTTCCTCTCCAAGCGGACGGGCAGATGTGGGTTGCGGCGAGGCCGGAAAGGGCGGGTCCGGGTCTCCGGTTCGCCGAGTTGCAAGCGCCTCGATCCGGGGATGGGAATGGTCCGCAAAGGACGGCCAGCCCGAGGCAGCCGGCGAGAGACACACAGTTTGCTTTCCGCGGGCGTCCCCATCCCCGGATCGCGAACCGACCGCGACGCATTGACCAGCGAGCTCCGAGGCGAACCGGAGCCCCGGCCCCGCCCGGACCCACCTCAGCCGCAGCCCCGGCATACCCCGATTTCTATCTTTACCCCCTCGATGCAATCCCTCCCCGATCTCAAGCCTTCCGACCTGAATCCGCCCCAGCTCGAAGCCGTCACCTACGGCCCGGGGCCGCAATTGATCCTGGCCGGGGCCGGATCCGGAAAGACGCGGGTCCTGACGTATAAGATCGCGTGGCTGATCCGCGAACGGGGCTTACGGCCCTGGGAAGTCTTGGCGGTCACCTTCACCAACAAGGCCGCGCAGGAAATGCGCCTGCGCATCGCGGGGCTGATCGGCTATGCGGGGAATCTGCGCTGGGTGGGAACCTTCCACAGCATTTGCGCGCGGCTGCTGCGTTTCCACGCCACCCGGCTCGGCTATACGGCCAACTTCTCCATCTTCGACACGGACGATCAGAAACGCTTCATCAAGGCCGTACTGAAAGCGGAAAAGCTCGAGGACGACGTGCGCTTCTCCGCGGACGCGGTGAGGCATTACATCAGCCGGAATAAGAACCAGGGAATTACGACCGATCAGGCCAAGCTGGAAGCGGAGGACACGTACGAGGAGCGCATGGCGCTGCTGTACCACAAGTACAACGAGGAGCTGATCAAGAACAACGGGATGGATTTCGACGACTTGATCTTCCTCGCCATCCGCTTGCTGGAGTCCTTTCCGGAAATCCGCGAGGTATTCAGTTCCGGCTTCCGTTACGTGCTCATCGATGAGTACCAGGATACCAACAAGGCGCAGTACAAGCTGATCCGCCTGCTGGTGGGCCCGCATCATAACCTGGTGGTGGTGGGCGACGACGATCAAAGCATCTACGGCTGGCGCGGCGCGGATATCGGCAACATCCTTAGCTTCCGGAAGGACTTTCCGGAGGCGAAGGTGACCAAGCTGGAGCAGAATTACCGCTCCTCCGCGAACATCCTGGGCGTGGCCTCTTCGGTCATCCGCAACAATAAGAACCGGATGGACAAGACCATTTGGACCGCCAACGAGCCGGGCGAGAAGATCGGACTGTTGGAACTGGACGACGAGATCCTGGAGGCGGCCTGGGTGGCCCGCCGCATCGGCGAGCAGGACGGGGGGAACCGCTTCAAACCCGGGGATACCGCGGTTTTCTACCGTACCAATGCGCAGTCGCGCGTCCTGGAAGACGAACTGCGGAGGCAGCGCATCCCCTACCTGATCGTCGGGGGCATCCGCTTCTACGAACGCAGGGAGGTGAAGGATTTGATGGCGTACCTGCGGGTGCTTTCCAATCCGCAGGATAGCGTCTCCCTGGCGCGCATCATCAACGTGCCCAAACGCGGCATCGGGGACAAGAGCATCCAGACGGTGGAACTGTACGCGGCGGAAACGGGCATCGGCCTGTTCGATGGCCTGCGCCGGGCCCGCTCCAGCGGCCTATCGGATGCCGCGGCCAAGCGCATCCTGGAATTCGTGGCCCTGATCGACACCTTGCGCGCGCTCGCGGCCAACGAGTCCTTGCCCACCCTCATCGCCGAAATCATCAATCGTACCGGCTTCAAATCCCATCTCGAGGAAGAGGGGACAGAAGAGGCCTTGGATCGCCTGGCCAACGTCGAGGAACTGGTGGCGGCGGCCCAGGACTTCCTGCGGCGCCGCTCCGACAACGAACTCGAAGCCGCCCGCGACCCCGATGCGGACGAAGCGGATCGTTTTCAACGCGCGCTGGAACTGAAATTCCCTTTGCCTTCACGCGAGGATGCGGACTCGACGACGGGCGGATCCGTCGCCGAAACCGGGGCCGATTCCGCGGCACTTGATTTCTTCGGGGACGCCCTTCCCGGAGGTAACCTACATGCTACCTCGGGCGGATCGTCGCCTGCCGGCCCGCGTACGGGCCGTCTGGAAGATCTGGAGTTGTTCCTCCAGGAAATCTCCCTGCTGGCGGATACCGATGGGCTTAAGGCTTCGCAGGAAGCGGTGACCTTGATGACGGTGCACAGCGCCAAGGGGCTGGAATTCCCGCGCGTGTTCGTGACCGGATTGGAAGACGGCCTCTTCCCGATGCTGAGGGAAGGGGATGACGGGGACGTGGAGGAGGAGCGGCGGCTGTTCTACGTCGCCGTGACGCGGGCCCGCGAGCAATTGAACCTGACCTACGCGCGGCGCCGGCGGCGCTACGGCATGTATCAGGAGGCGGGGGGCTCCCGTTTCCTGGGCGAAATCGATCGGAACTACCTGGAAATCGCCAGGCCCCGGATGCCGCAAAGCCCTTTCGCGAAAGCGGCCGGGCGCGAGGAACGTTCCTGGGGCGGGTTCGGGGGCGCCCGCGGCGGATCCGGGCCCTCACGCGGCTACGGGACCTCGGGCGGGCGCGGGAGCGACGATTTCGGCACCACCGCGACCCCGGACTACGAGGATTTCAGCCAAGAACACGAGGAAGGCTTCCGCAAGGGACAGCGCGTGCGCCATGAAAAGTTCGGCGACGGAACCGTAATGGCGACCGATGGGAACGGCGAATCAGCGCGGGTGCACGTCCTGTTCGCGGATCATATCCGCCGGGTGCTGATGGTGAAGTTCGCCAAATTGCGCACGCTCGATCCCTGAAATCAATTACCGAATAATTACATTCTCCGGTCGCGATTAATCCTTCAGCGGATCGGAGTCCCATGCACCGTTCCACCTCCCTCGCGGGCGCCGCCTTCCTTTGCGCGATCGCTTCCGCCATGGCCGCCTCCGCGACGCCCGGCGATACGGTTATCACGGCATCGCTTCCGGCGGCCGGCCGCCATGAAACCACGGTCGCCTTGTCCCGCTGGGGACGCTATAGCCTGCGCAGTTCCGGCGAACAACCGGTGGCGCTCTCGGTTTCCGATCGGCGCAACGGACTCCTGCGGCGGGACGGCGAACCGGGACAGCGCCATGGCCGCATCGATCTTTTCCTCGACCTGGGGGAATACAAGCTGGCGGTGCAGGGGCCCAAGAAGTCCCCCGGTAACGCCACGGTTACGGTATCCCCCTTCGCTCCGGCCCCCGGGGCCGAATCTTCCCGTCTCACCGCCTTGCGGGAGAACCGCCTGGAACTGGACGATCTCCGGGAAGCCTCCTACTGGTTCGAGTTGCCTTCGGACAGCGTGGTGTGGCTGGAATCGGCGGGGCGCAATCTGGCGGACATGGTGGTCTGGCGCGATGGCGAATGGCGCGTGCCGGTAACGTTCCAACCGTTTACGGCCCGTCCCGCGGACGGCACCCCGTGGAAGGGCCTGGCCGGAGCGGTGCGGCTGCCCAAGGGATCCTACCGGGTGGGCCTGTACGGCGGCGAAACGCCGGCCTGGTCGGAGCGGGCCGGAGAGCATCCCGCTTTTATGCGCATGGGCCTGGAGTCCTTGGGGACCGGCGTCCGCGGCGCGCGTACGCTTCCTCCGCATGGCTTCGAGGAATTCCTGCTGGCTCCGGGAACCGCCGATGTCGTTGTGGAAGAAGCGGACAAGCAACGGCTGGCGGCGGAAATCACCCGCTTGGGCCCGGACTTCGCGCCGGCCGGTTGGATGGCCGGCGATTCCATATACGGGAAATCGTCCGCTCCGCGGATCCTGCTTCATCCCGGGGACGTGGCCGCCGGCCAAGGCTGGCGCCTCTTGAAAGTGTGGGGCGCGCCCGGGCGGGCGTATACGTTGCAAACCTTCGGGCCCTGCGTCTGCGCTCTCTCGGGAAAGGCTGCGGCGGAATGGTGGGTGGTCTCGCAGCATAGCGGCAATCCCGAGGATCAGATCGGGGCCAGCGGCGTGGTGGTGAATCATAAGGACGGTTCCCTGGTGGCGGTGGTCGCGGATTCAGTCAGCACCAAGGAAATCGCCCGGCGTTTCAATCTTCTCGGGCGCATGACCGACTTCATTTGGATTCCGGAAGCGGGCAAGTACGCCTTCGCGCCGGGAGGTACGTCTTACCGATGGAGCTTGGGCCGCTACTTCCACTACCCGCCCGCCAATTACGCGCCGCCGGCGGTGAACGAGGGCGCGAAGGCCTTGCAGCTCGATGCCGGCCTTTATCTCCTGACCCTGACCCCGCAAGAAAAAGGCATCGCCACCTTCGTCCTGGGCAAGTCCACCCTAATGGGGGGGCTTGTCGCGTCGGGGAAATCGGCGCTGGGAGCGGCGGACGGTCGCGCCTGGGATCCGCCCCGGCCCGAGGTGCGCTTCCCCCGCATCGCTTTGGCCAAGGACGCGGAGTATGACGTCCGGATCAATTCCCAATCGCCGGAGCTAGCCACGGTTTCGGCCCGAAAGCTGCCCCTGGATCCCGATGAGCCCGTGGCCCTGTGGCTGAAGCCGGGCGAACGCGTCGATCTTCCCTTGAAGCTGGCGGGGAAGAGGATCCTCTCCGTGCGGGACGCGCGCGGCGAATCGCTTCCCTTAGAAGCCGGCGGCCGACATGCCGGGCCCTGGGAAGCCTCGGGTAACTTGACGGTTACCCTGGCGGGAGCCGGCGCGGCGCGCCTGGTGGTCCTTTCCGCCATGCCTCCCGAACGATCCTCCGATGGCCCGGCGCCCCGGTTTCCGGATGCCGCCCGCGCGGCTTTGCCCAAGTTCCCCGGGCTGGAAGCGGGCAAGCCCGCCTGGCTCGATCTGGATCGCGGCGGCGACCGCACCTATGCCTTGCGGGTGGCCCAGCCCGGCCTCTATCGCCTGGAGACCACCGGCCGACTGGAAACGTCCTTGCATCTCGCCGATCGCTTCCAGGAATTCGTCCGCGACGCGAAGGCCAACGGCGTGGGGCGCAACGCCCTGATCCTGGAATACCTGTTGCCCGGGGATTATCAGCTCATGGTCCGCCCCGGCGGCCGATCGGCCGGGCATCTGGGATTGTCCGCGGCCCGCAACGGGTGGGTCGAGGCCGGAGCCTTGGAGCCCGGCATCGATAACCGCGCCTTCGTGGACGCGTTTTCCGGCGCGGCCTACGGGCTGCGCATCGCTTCGGCCGGCAGGTATCGCATCGAGTCCCAGGGCCTGAACGGAAGCCACTCCCTGCGGTTGGAGGATAAGGACGGATGGCCGGTGGAGCCAGCCGTGTCGGCCAGTCCGCTAACCCTTTCCTTGGCCAAGGGCGAGTACCGGCTTTTTTCCCTGCCCGCCCCTCAGCCCGGCCGCCGCGTGGCGCGCCTGACCGCCCTGGCCGAGAAGCGCGCCATCAAGGGCAAGGGTCCCCATCCTCTTCCCCTCAATACCACCTTGTCGTCCACCTGGATGGACCCGGCGGCCAAGGGCCCGGGCGGACCCAAGGGTCCGGGCGGCGATTCTTCGGCCGCTGCCGCGCCAGCCGTCTTCACCTTCTCCCTGCCGGCTCCCATCACGGCCCGGCTTTCCGTCAGCAACGGGTTCAACGCCTCCCTCTTCAGTAACACCCGGGATACCCGTAACCCTGGAGATACCTTGGGCCGGAAAGACGCGGCCATCGCCGCCTGGACCGGGATCCGCAAGCTCCAGCTGCCGGCCGGGGACTACCGCATGCTCGTGTTCCCGGCCAAGAAGCGCAACCTGGCCCCCTACCAGGTCTCCGTCGCCACCCGGAATCTCGTTCCCGGCCTCGCCTTCGCGCTCAGGAAGAAGGAGACCTTCGCGGTGTCTCTGGGCCGGCCCAGCATCGTCGAGTTCGGCAGCCAAGGGCTCCTCGACGTAACGGCCAAGTTACTGGATGCGGACGGGACCGTCCTGGCCGCCAACGACGACGGCTACCTGGACTGGAATTTCTCCATCTCGCGCGCGCTTCCGGCCGGAAAGTATTTCCTGCGGGTGGAATCGGCGGAGCCGCGATTCACCTCGACCACGGTTTTCATGCGCGCCCTGACCGACACCGCGATGGACACCTTGGCGGGGGACGGTAAGTCCCGCGCTATGGAACGCCGCTTGAACCGCCGGCTCGGGATCTTCCCGCTGGCCGAGGGGCCGGGGGACGTGGTCGCCTGCGCGGCCCAAGGCATTTCGCGCGTCGGGCTTTCCTTGGAGCGCGCCGTTTCCGGCGACGTCTGGCAGCCTCTGGCCCAGGACGGCGGCCTGGCGCCCGCGGTGAGCGTTCCGCGCGCGCCGGGGGCGCGCTATCGGCTGAAGGTCTGGTCCGAAGCCAATGCGGATGATCCGGTTACGGTAGGCTATCTGGCGGTCGCGTCGCGGGCGGTGGACGCCAAGCAAGCGGCGTCCGGCCTGACCGGTCGGCCCGAGGACTTGGGGATGCAACATCGCGCCTGGTTCAAGGTGGACCTGGGCAAGTCCGCGCCGGGGCATTTCCGCTCCGTCTCCGAACAGAATCCGCTGGGCGGCCTGGCGGTCGCCACGGCCCTGGACAGCGTCTTCGATGGCGGGGATGGGACGGAATTCTCTTCCTTGTCCCGCTATGCCTGGATCGAATTGCGCTTCGAGCAGGCGGGCGGATTCCGCGTGAAGGTGGAACCGCTGGCCCTAGGTAACTCCCCGGTTACCCTCTCCCTCGCCGGTAGTCGTCCGCGCGTGCTCGCGACGAAGCGGGCCGAGGGCGCTGTGGGGCTTTTACGCGTCGAGGCCGACGGCGCCAGTCCCCTGGCGGGACCGCTCGCCGCGGGGCCGGGCCCGCGTTTCCGCGTGCGGGGAACGGAAGTCACCCAGGCGGTATGGTTGGGGGATGCCGGAGCGGCTACGATGGCGCTTCCCGGCGATCCGCAGGCGATCGCCCTTTGGAACTCCGCTCCTTCAGGCGACGGCAATCGTCCGGCGGCCAAATTGTCCTGGAGCGAATTGCCGCTGAGCGACGGCGGCGCGGCCGGGCCCGGACTTTCCGCCTGGGCGCCGGGCAAGCCGGCGGCGCGCGTTTTGCATTTGCCCGTCGGCGGCATGCTGGCACGGGTAACTCTACCGCCCCAGGGAGCGGTTCTGCTCCGCCGGCCCGATGGCTCTCGTGAACTTGAGTGCGACTTCGACGCCGAGCCTGAAACGCGGGAGTACCGCGCGGAAGGCGGGGATCTTTATCTGTTGGCGCTCGATGCTAAGGCGCATTTCGAAGCCGCCTTTTTCGCGGCCGCGAAGGGCGGGTCTCCCGGGCCATTGGCCGAAGGGGCCGGGCGCGGTTTCGACTTCCCCGCCGAGGGCTTGGAACTCGTTTCCGTAGGCGCCGCCAAGCCGATGGGATTGTTCTGCCGCGGCGCCGTGAAGACGGCCGCCTACGTGGGCAGGGACGGCAAACTCTGGGCCGACCTTGCCGATGGCGGCAGCGTGGGCCCCGGCGGGATCCTGGCCCTGCGCCATGGGGCGGGCAAGGCCCAGATCGATCTTTGCGATGCCTCCTCCCCGGCGGCGGTGATGGCTTGCGAATGGGCGGCCGGCTTGTCGCCTTCGGAAACGCAAACCCTCCCTCGGTCGTCGCTTTTGCCACTGCATGATCGCGTCAACTGGTTCGCCTTCGCCTTGCAGGATACCCAGCACGTGAATCTCGGCGCCCACGCGCCCTTGGCGGCCATGCTGCTCAGGGATGGCGCCCCCTATCGGTACCAAGAGGCGTGGGAGCGCTTCAATTGGGACCTGCCGCTGCCGCCGGGGAAATACGCCCTGGGCATCCGCCCTTTCGCGGGAGCGAGCTTGGAAGGCGCGTCCTTGGCCGGCCTGTTCCGTTCCATCCCGACGGTCACGGAAGCCCATCCCTTCACCGCCTTCCTAGGACCGGGAGAGAGCCGCCTGCTGCGCTTCGACGTGGCCCGCAAGGCCGACTTCGGCATCGGCCTGCGCATGGGGAAGGAAACCGTGGAGGCGCGCCTTTACGATGGCGATGGACGCGTGGTGGCGCAAGGCAAGCAGCAGTTCGTGAAGTTGAATCCGGGCGCCTACCATCTATGGATGCGCGTGCCCGAGGGTTCGGAAGGCACGGAAGTGACGGCCCTGGTATTCGGGCAGGAGTCCCCGCCCAATGAGCCGCCCGAGCGCTTGGTCAAATGGATCATCGAAGGGGCGCAAGGGCCCCGGCCCGAGACCGCGATGGAGCAAGCGGCGGAGCCGGATCAGCGGAAGCCGGAATGGGAACGCTTGCTGAGGCGCGAAGCTTACGGGGGCGGCGAAGAATCCCGCGACGAGGGAGGGGAAGGCGGCGAAGGCGCGGCCAATCCCGAGGGCGGCGAAGGGGGCGAGGGCGGGCAAGGCGGCGAGGCCGCGGAGGCGACGGGCGATGGCGGAAACGCGGAGGCCGGCGATGGCGCGGGCCAGGACCTCTCCGGCGGGGATGGGCAAGGAGCGGGTGATGCGGGGAACGCGGAGGGCCAAGGTGAATAAACGATTCCTCGGGAGAATAGTCCTGGCCGGGTGGATGGGCTTCGCATTCGCGGCCGCAGCGGCGCCGCCCGAAAAACGCGTCCCGTACGATTACCGGCCCGCCGACCTGGGGCAGGCGCGTCCGCAGGGCGGGGCCATGATCATGCCGGGATCCTTCCTGCGCGAGTACGATCCGATCACCATCCTTTATGGTCGTGATCTGAATCCCAAGGCCCCAGGCCCCCTGGATCGGCCGGATTCGCTGGTAACCTTGAAGCCCTCTCAGCCGGGGGAATGGCGCTGGCTGGATCCCCGCACCATCGAGTTCCGTCCGGCCGTTCCCTGGAAGCCGATGCAGGCCTACGTCGTGAAGGCGGGAGGCGAAAGCAAAACCCTGACCGCGCTGCTGACGCCGCCGCTTTCCATCTCGCCCGCCGGCGGGAGCGAAGGGTTGGAGCCATTCTCCCGCGTGGAGTTGGAGTTCTCCCAGCCCGTGGCGCCCGAAGTGCTGGCCAAGCTGGTCACCTTCGAGGCCACGCCGCTGCCCGGCATCGAGAGCAAGAACGCGCGCGTCTACGGCCCGGCCGAATACCATATCAAGTCCCTGGAGAAGGGCGGGCCCGGCTCGGCCCGCTACGCCTTCATCTTCCCGCGGCCTTTCGCCAACGGCCAGCGTATCCGCACCGTGGTGCGCCTGGCCGCCGATCCTTCCCTCTCGGACGCCAAGCGGGTCTACTCCGCCGATACCCGCCGCGAGTTCACCTTGGATAAGGCGGGCACTTTCGAATACCAGTTCACCCTCAACTCCGAAGGCAGCAATTACGGGCGCGATCAAGCCATCCGCCTGCCGGACGACGGTTCCTTGATACTGGACTTTTCCGCCAAGCCCGAGGGCCTGTCCCTATCGCAAGTGAAAAGCCTGCTCAATTTCTCCCCGGCCCCGCGCCGCATGGACTGGTCGCTTTCCCAGAAACGCATCACGGTAAAGCTATCCGTCGATCAGGAACGGCTTTACCAAGTGACCCTGGCCCCCACCGGCATCGTCGATGGCGACGGCCGCAAGCTCCATCTCGATCATCCCTGCCGCTTTTGGATCTATCAGCCGCTCGATCGGCAATACGCCCGCTGGGGGCTGGGACAGGGGCTTTTGGAGCGCTACGGCCCGCAGCATTTCCCCTTGTTGGTGAACGGCGTCAAGAGCCTGGACCTGCGCATCTATAAGATCAGCGCCAAGCATAAGGCCTTCTGGCCCTATCCGGACGAACCGGTGCGCGTGGACGAGAGCCAGGCCCCGCCGGGACCGGGCGAGGAACCCGAACGGGAGCAGGACATCTTGCGGCCGTTGGGCGCCTTCGAGATGGACAAGCATATCCGCATGCTGGGCGCGCCGCATTATTCCGCGGTGATTGATCTGGATCAAGAAGGAGTGACCCGATTCCAGAGCCTGGATCTGAAACCCCTATTCGCCAAGATCTCCGGGGCCGACAAGCCCGGCGCGTACCTGGTGGGATTCCGCCCGTTGGACGGGACCACGGAACGGGCCTATGTGCGCCTGCTGGTCACCGATCTGGCCCTCACTACCGTCGAGGCTAAACGCCAGGCGCGCTTCGCGGTCACCTCGGTTTCGACGGGCAAGCCCGTGGCCGATGCCGAGATCCAGATCGAAGGCGCGGTCAAGGACAAGCTGGAAGTGCTGGCCAAGGGCCGCACCGACGCGGACGGCATGTTCGCGGTGGAGCATACCCAGCTCCTCTCGGGCGGCTTCGAGGGTTCCTCCCTCAAGCGGGTCACCGTCCGCAAGGATGATGACATGTTGGTTTTGGACACCCGGCCGGGGGAGGCCCCGCCGTCCTTCGCCAACAACCATTGGGCGGGTTCGCAATCCGGGTCCGAATGGTTGTCCTGGCTGGCGCGGGATCCCTACGACTACGCCCAGGACAAGGTTCCCGCGGGCTTCGTCTTCACCGAGCGCCCCATTTACCGGCCCGACGAGCATGTCTACTTCAAGGGCATCGCGCGCACCCTTTTCCACGGCAAGGTGGAAGCGCCCGATGCGGCGGCCAGCTATTCGGCGGTGGTGGAAAGCCCCGCCGGCCTCAAGTACGAGTTCCATCCGCGGTTGTCCGCCTCCGGCACGTTCAACGATAGCCTGGTCGAGAAGAACCTTCCCACCGGCGACTATAGCTTGCGGTTGCTTCGTCATCATCCCAAGGAAGGGGAGAGCGAGGTGGCTTCGACCGGTTTCGCCATCGAGGCTTATAAGCTGCCGAAGTTCGAGATCAAGCTGCAAGCCCCGGATAAGGCCCAGAACGATCGGCCCGTATCCGTGAAGCTGAACGCTGCCTACTACGCGGGCGGGAAGGTGGCCGGGCAGAACGTGGCTTGGCGGGTGGTATCTTATCCCTTCGCTTACGCGCCCGACGGCGTGGCGGGCTTCATCCTGTCGACGGACGCCCGTTATGGCGGCGCCGAACCGGAGCATCAGGAAGGGGCGTTGGAACAGAAGGACGTCACCGACGACAACGGCCAAGCGGTCCTGGCGGTGAATCCGCAATCCGCCACCGGGGGCAATCCGCGCAAATACCTGATCGAAGCCACGGTCACCGATGCGGACGAGCAGACGGTTTCCAACCGGACCACCTTCGTGGCCTTGCCGCCCTTTATCTTGGCGCTCAAGACCGAAAGGCACATCGCCGGCGGATCGACCATCAAGGCGGAGGTGGCGGCACTGGGCGTGGACGGCAAGTTCGAAGCCGGCCACAAGGTGTCGGTGCAATTGAAGAAGATGTCCTGGATCGCCTACCTGCAGGAGACGGATTTCTCGCGGGGCAAGCCCAAGTACCGCACCCGGGAATCGATCGATCTGATCGGCGAGAAGCCGGTGACCACGGGAAGCGCGCCCGTGCCCGTCGAATTCGGGGGCCAGGAGCCGGGCGTTTTCGTGCTGGAACTTTCCTCCCGCGATCGCCTGGGGCGCTTGCAGACCGTGAAGGCGGACCTCTTCCTGGCGGGTAACAAGCCGGTTACCTGGAAGAAGGGGGAACAAGCCTTGTTCGAGACCGTGCCGGACAAGGAGAAATACCTGCCGGGCCAGGAGGCCCGCATCCTGCTGAAGAGCCCGTTCCAGAAGGCCCGGGCCTTGGCCGTCATCGAGCGGCCGGCGGGGGAGCCGGAATACCGCTGGGTGGACATCGCCGACGGGCAGGGAACCTTGACCCTGTCCATCGGGCCCGAGATGGCCCCGCGCATCCCGGTGGATTTCCTGCTGATGCGTCCGCGCATCGGCAACGAGAAGCGCATCCCGGACGGGACCGTCGTGGACGCGGCGCGTCCGCAGACCTTGGGCAATACCACTTGGCTCAAGGTGGAGCCGACCGGCAACCTCCTGAAAGTCGCCTTGGAGCATCCCCAGACCGTGCGGCCGGGAACCCGTTTCGACATGACCGTGAGCCTGAAGGATGATCAGGGGAATCCCCGGCCCGGCGAAGTGGCGTTATGGCTGGTGGACGAAGCCGTCCTCTCGCTGCGCAAGGAGAAGCCGCTTGACCCATTGCCTTCCTTCCTGCCTCAGGTGGAATCCCACGTATCCTTACGGGACACGCGCAACCTGATCATGGGCGATCTGCGCGTGCCCGAGAACCCCGGCGGCGACGGGAACGGCGGGCCGGACGCCTTCTTCGGGAAGATGACGGTGCGCAAGAACTTCAAGACCGTGCCTTATTGGAACCCGGCCATCCCCGTAGACAAGTCGGGCAAGGCCACGGTCTCCATCGCCATGTCCGACGACCTCACCAATTTCGCCGTGCGCGCGGTGGCGGTGTCCGCCATGGACCGCTTCGGCCAAGGCTCCTCGCAAGTGCGCGTGCGCCTGCCGGTGTTGGTGCAACCCGCCTTGCCGCGCTTCGTTCGCCTAGGCGATCGATTCATGGCGGGAGGCGTGGCCCGCGTGGTGGAGGGCCCGGGCGGGGCCGCCTCTTGGTCCATCGATGCCCAGGGGCTTAAGGCCACATTGCCGGCGGCGGTTTCCGAGACGAATTTGATCCCCGATAAGCCGACGGTTCTGCGGGCGGAGATGCAGGTCGAGCAGGTCGGATTCGACGCTGCGGGACGGCTGAAGCGGGATTCGGTCGGCATCCGCATGGCGGTGGAACGCAAATCGGACAAGGCTGGCGATGCCTTCGCGGTGAGCATCCCCCTCAAATCCGATCGGCCGCTGGAATCGGAAAATGTCTTTGCGCAGGTTACGCCGGGTAAGCCCTTGTCGGCGCCGGCCATCGCCGGGGCCATACGGCCGGGCACCTTGGCCCGGGACTTGGCGGTGAGCGATCAGCTGGGCATCCTCAAGGCTTTGGCCGCCATGACGTCGCTTGTGGGTTACCCCTACGGGTGCGCCGAGCAGCGCCTGAGCCAGGCCTATCCGGCCGTGGCCTACCGGGACATCTGGGCCAAGTTCGGGCTGGAGCCTCCCATGCCGGACGTGAAACGCTCCGTGGCGGCCACCGTGGACTACCTGTCCCATGCCCAGGCCCCCGACGGCCTGATCGGGTACTGGCCCGGATCGACCGGCTACCTTTACCTTACCGCCTACGCGGTGGAATTCCTGAGCGAGGTCAAGCAGGCCAACGCGAAGTCGAAAGCGGGATATCCCTTCGACGATGCGGTCTATAAGAAAGCCATCGACGCCCTGAAGCGCGGCCTGCGCACCGATTACACCCGCTTCATCGAGGGCCAAACGTATTACGAGCGGTCTTGCGCCCTGTACGCCCTGGCCCTGGCGGGCGAGCTGGACGTGGGCTATGCCCGGGAGCTGGCGGGCGCCGCCAACGACGTCGACGTGCAGAGCCAAGCGCAAATCTACCAGGCGCTCTTACGCAAGCCGGACGCGCTCAAGGCGGAACTGGCGGCACTGCGCGAGCGGCTTTGGAAGCAGACCGTTTTCAAGCAGCAGGATGGCAAGGAGGTGTTCGCGGGTCTGCAGCAGCGGTCCTTCCGCATCGGCGCCCGCGTCCACGCGGACGAGATCACGGCGCTGGCGACCTTGGTGAGCGCCTTCAGCGCCGAGCCGCAGCGGCCGCCCAAGCTGCCCATGCTGGTCGATGAACTGGTCTCCCTGGGGGACGGCGATTCCTGGGGATCCACGGCGGAAAACGGCCTGGGTCTCCTGGCCATGCGGGATTTCCTTTCCGGGCCCTCGGGTAACGGGCAAGTTACGGGGACCCTGGCTTGCGGCGGGAGCGCCCAGCGCATGGCCTACGATCGTTCCAAGGGCGCCTTCGCGACCCGTTGCGCCGATGCCGGCAAGTTGGAACTGCGGATCGATGCCGCCTCCGTCCCGGTCTACGCGCGCCTCACGCAACGCTGGATGCCCGCCGAGCCCGGCAGCCAGGCTCCCGCGGTGCAAAAGGGCTTCGTCGTGAAGCGCGAGTTGATTTATGTCCGGCCGGGTCAACCCGATCGGCACACGCCTCTGGACGCCCCCGGCAGCGCCCAATCCCTCCAGGTCGGGGACATCATCGAGGATCATATCCAAGTGCAGAATCCCGTGGCCCGGCATTGGGTGGCGGTAACCGCCCCCTTCGCGGCCGGCATGGAATACCTGAATCCGCGCCTGGAGACTTCGGGCGAAGACGCCAAGCCCAAGGGCGCTACCACTAATTCTGGCGATTACCAGGCTTTCCTGGACGATGGGGCGACCTGGTTCTTCGAGAGCCTGCCCGAAGGGACGTACGACTTCTATTTCCGGGTGCGCGCGTCGGTGGAAGGCGCTTATAGCCTGCCCTCGGCCCGCGCCGAGATGATGTACGAGATGGGGAATTACGGGACCAGCCCGGGAGCCCAGGTGGCGGTGCGGCCGGCGCCGTAATCGGAAATGGCCGCGTTCCCTCCATCCGGCAAAACCCCTTCCGGGTTCGTGAAGGCCCGCCGCGGTTGGGCGGCCCTATTGCTGGCGCTGCCGTTAATACCCATCGTCCATGGCCTTTTCGACGCGCGCCTCAAGGCGCGCACGCCTTCGCTGCATCTGCTCGATCGCAATTGGCGCTTCATCGCCGCCCTCGATAACGGCCAAGGCGATTTCGGGTACTGGGACATGCCCGATTCCCTGCCTCCCGCCCTGATCGCCGCCGCCCTGGCCGCCGAGGACCGCCGCTTCGCCTCCCATCCCGGCATCGACGCGCGCGCGGTCGCCGGGGCCTTCCGCGACCATTACCTGCGTCGCGGCCCCCAGCGGGGCGCTTCCACCTTGGCCATGCAGGTGGCCCGCCTGCAACGCTCCGGGGGCGCCGGCTGGTATTGGAAAATCCACGATGCCGCCGCGGCCTTAGGTCTCACCGCGCGCCTGGGCCGGACCGGGATCCTGCGCGCCTATTTCCGCGACGCTCCCTACGGCAACCGCATTTCGGGGGCGGCCTGCGCGGCCCGCCGCTATTTCCGGAAACCCGTCCAGGACGTGAGCCTGGCCGAAGCGGCTTTGTTGGCCGCGTTGCCTAAGGCGCCTTCTCGCTATAACCTCTTCGACGTGGAGGGCTTCGCGGGGGCCCGGCGTCGCGCGGCCCTCATCCTGAAGCGGGCCCAGGCTTACGGTTTCATCGATGCGGAGAAGCGGGACGGGGCGTTGGCGGAATTGGCCTCCTTGGATCGGCCGGCCCGCCAATCGCGCGATCCCAGCGTGCTGCATTACCTGCGCCAAGCCGCCGTTCATACGGCAGCCGCGCACACGGCCGTACCCGCGCATCCCCGCGGCGAAGAACGAACCACCCTCGACCTCGCCGTGCAGGATACCCTGCAATCCCTGCTCCGGCGCGAGCTGCCCCAACTCCTGAAATGGGAGGCCGGCAACGCCGCCGCCCTGGTGCTGGACGTCCGTCGGGGCCAGGTCCTCGCCTATGTAGGCTCGCAGGGTTATTTCGACCCGCGCGGCGGCGCCATCGATTTCGCCAACCTGCCCCGGTCCACGGGGAGCCTGCTCAAGCCTTTCATTTACGCCATGGGCATGGAGTGGAAAGGTTACACGGCCGCTACCGTGCTCGACGATCAGGGCCACGACTTCGGGACCGGGAACCACTCCTTCGTGCCGGAGGATTACGATCATAAATACCTGGGCCCGGTGCTGTACAAGAACGCCCTGGCCAATAGCCGCAACATCCCCGCCGTGGAAGTATTGAAGGCGGTGGGCGTGGATGAATTCTACCGGCGCTGCGTCGCCCTGGGGCTGGCGCGCGACGACGGCCAGGCGGGCCACTACGGCTTGGGCCTTTCCATCGGAGGGTTGTATTGCTCCCTGCAACAGGTGGCCGAGGCCTATCTGGCCTTGGCCAACCAGGGAGAGCGCCGCCCTCTGGTTTGGGAATTGCCGGACAGCGCCACGGGACGAACCGCGGTAGAACCCGAATCCGCCCATGCCGAGCCCGAGCGCGTTATGCCTGCCGATATCGCCATGATGATCCGCCGCTTCCTGGCCGATCCCGTGGCCCGCCTGCCGGGCTTCCCCCGGGGCGGCAACCTCGAATATCCCTTCGCGGTCTCCGTCAAGACCGGCACCTCCGAAGGCTACCGCGATTCCTGGTGCATGGCTTTCAGCGATACCTACCTGGTCGGGGTTTGGATCGGCAATGCCGATTTTTCGCCCACAAAGGGGCTCAGCGGGTACGAAGGCGCCGCGCGCATCGCCAAACGCATGCTGTACGCTTTGCACCCCGATCGCCTGGACGGCCTGCGAGACGGCGAAACCCCGTATCCTCCCGGTTACGTCCCCGTGCCCATCTGCCGGCTCACCGGAAAGCGCGCGGACCGCTTTACGCCTTACGTCACCACCGAATACTTCAAGCCCGGCACCGAGCCGCTGGAGTACAGCGATGCGCAACAGACCTTGCCGGTGGATGCGCGCAATGGGCTATTGGCCTACCCCGGCTGCCCCGTGCCCATACGGTGGAAACGCTTCACCGTGCTGGAACCGCGTTATCGTGAATGGGCCGCCGCCCAGGGCCTGGAGGTCCCGCCCGATCGCTATAGCCCGGAATGCGGCGGCCAAGGATTCGCAGACCGTTACGCTCTCTCCATCACCTCCCCCCGCGGAGGTTCGCGCTTCTTCATCGATCCGGAGATGCCGGAGGGCGCGAGCGTCTTGCCCATCGCCTGCCGCATCGATCCCGCGCCTGCCACCGTCCTGTGGCTCGCCGATGGGGAAGAGGTGGCCGAGGTGAAATTCCCTTTCACCTTGAAATGGCCTATGCGCGCGGGGCCGCATACCTTCCAGGCGGTCGTTCCAGGGACCAATTATCGTAGTGCAACGGTCCGGCTGGAAGTGTATTGAAAACGGAAGTGTATTGAAAACGTATCGCTAACGTACTTGTTCGGAAAACGGTCTTCCCGCCCTTGCGCCCCGCGGCTTCCCCTTGATACATTCGCTTGCGCTCGCGCATCGAACTTACGAAACCAGGAGGAAGCATGCTTCGTCGTACCCTCGATCCGTTCTTCGCGACCGTGGCCATGGTCGCCGCAGGCCTTCCCGGCCCGGCCCGTTCCGCCCTGCCGGCGGGCCCCTGCGATTACCTCGTCATCACGGACTCGGTCCTTGCCCCGCAGGCCAGGCGCCTGGCCGATTTGCGGCATCGCGTTACGCCGGCCATCGCCGCGCATCCCTGCGTGGCCGATATGGGCGATATCTACCGCGCTTTCCCGCCCACGGGATGGCGCTGGACTTCCCTGCGTGATTATCTGGCCTCGCGCTATCGCGCTTCCCCCCACGAGATGGGCCACGTTGCCTTGATGGGAGGCGCATCCTTCGACGATGCCTCTGCCGCCAACCATGTACCCGTCTATCGGGAAGAATCGCCCTCCTTGATCCAACCTCCTCCCGGTGTCGATACCTTGACCACCGACGATGCCTACACGGAATTCTTCGACAGCATCGCCCATGCCGATGACTTTGGCCCGCGCTTCGCCTTGGGCCGCATCCCCGCGTCGACGCCGGAACAGGCCGATGCCTATTTAGACAAGGTGGAGGATTACGAGTCGGCTTTCCCTTACGGGCCCCAGGCCTTCACCTACGGGTACCTCAGCGATGACGATATCCAGATCGGGCTCCCGGACAGCCTGATGCCGATCCAGAACTTTCCCGAGAATCATTACGATCTCTGGGAGGGGTTGAAGGTGAAGCCTTTCGTGCGCCGGGTCCTCTCTATCGAATTCCCTTTGCATTCTGACGGGACCAAGCCGGAGGCCAGGGACAGCGCCGTGGCCTTGCTCAATGCCGGTCCGGCGCGGGCGTATTGGGTAGGGACGGGAAATCCTTCCCAGTTCACCGATGAGAAGATGTTCATGGTCCCGGGGGACTTGCCGCGTTTGCGGACGAAACGGTTGCAACCGGTGGTGGTCGCGCTTTCCGCCTCGGTCGCCCGATTCGTGGACCCCGGGAGCGTCATCGGCCGGGATTTGCTGCTCCATCCCGATGGCGCCATCGCCTTCCTGGGCGCGACCAGCCTGACCTATCCAGGGCCCAATCTCAACCTCGCGCGCGCTTTCGATTCCGCTGCGGCGCGGGGCGGGACCGTAGGCGCCGCCGTCGCGGCGGCCAAGCGGGCCGACGCTTCCATAGGAGCCACGGATATGCGGAACGCGGCCGCCTATGTGCTGCTTGGCGATCCGGGCCTGAGCCTGCATCCGCCCATCCTCGATCTGGTTCCGGCGCAAGGCAGCGGGCCGGGACGCCTGATCTTGGAAGGCGCGGGCGCGCCCGGGGATTCCGCCTGCTTCCAGCTGGTCCGCATCGATTCCTTGCCCTGGAACGCCGTCATCCTTTCCGCCAACCAGGCCCAGCGCGATCGGAAATACGTCCGGGAGACCGTGGTGGCCGAGGGCCGGGCGGCCCTGGGAACGGGAGGATCGGTAACCTTCGCGCTACCTTCCGCCGGAGATCCCCGCGCGGCGGCGGTCAAGGTCATGACCTGGAATTCGAAAAACATGCATTACGGCCATTTCCCTTTGGAGTCTCTCGGCATCGCGGCGTTACGATCCGTTCCCGGCGCGGCCCGGACGCCCCCGGGCTACCGGATGCGCGTGCGCGGGAGCTCCCTGGTTCTGGAAGGGAAGGGCGGCATCTATGGGCTGGACGGGCGATCCTTAGCCCCCCAGGTCCTATCGCACGGCAAGTAACCGTCCGAGGTTAGGCCGTTCTGGCCTAACGCCGTAGGGATGCGCGTGGCAGGCTCGGCCTAAACGCCTTATCTTCTACTGGCGGCCCGGGGATTCCTTACTTCTACGGGCGATCGCATCCGGCCTCGCGGCCGGAAGGGGGATTCATGCCGAAGCGCTCACCAGGTTTTGCATTCTCCCTGGCATCGGTCCTCATCGCGATCCCCGCGCTGCCGCTTCATGCCCAGGAAGGCCCCCTTCATTTCCGCAAGCTCTGCCTCAATCCGCAATTCTATTCGGAAGGCATCAGCGCCGGCGATCTGGATCATGACGGCATCATCGATATCGTGGCCGGGCCCTATTATTACCCAGGCCCCGACTTCGCGCGCAAAGTGGACTTCCGCCAACCGCGGACCACCCCCTTCGATACCACCGGCGATTCCGATTGCTACTCCGTCTTCCCTTTCGACTTCAACGGCGACGGATGGCTCGACGTCCTCTCCACGCGGCAGAATGGCGGGATGGAAGCCGTCTGGTACGAGAATCCCAAGGGCGCGGGAGGTCTCTGGCCCGAGCACGTGGTCCACTCCGTCGTCCAAAACGAATCGGCGACCCTTCTCGACATGGACGGCGACGGCAAGCCCGAGTTGATCACCAATTCCGGCGGGTATGGCGGTTGGATCGCGCCCGATTGGTCCAAACCCGCTTCCCCCTGGTCTTTACATCGTGTCACCCAGGTCCAGAACTGGGGCTCGTATACGCATGGCATTGGCGCCGGGGACGTCAATGGCGACGGGCGACTCGATCTGATGTTCTCCACCGGCTGGTGGGAACATCCCGCAGCCGTCGCGGACACGCCGTGGACCTTTCACGCCGCCACCTTAGGCGGGCAGGCTGCGCCTCAGGAAAGTCCGGGAGGCGCGCAGATGTACGCCTACGATGTGGACGGCGACGGGGACAACGATATCGTAACCAGCTTGCAAGCGCATGGCTTCGGTTTGTCCTGGTTCGAGAATAAGGGCGGAGGCCTCGCCTTCGATGCGCATCAGCTCGTGGGGCTGCCTTCCGAGAAGGCCAAATACGGGGTCGCGTTTTCGCAATTGCACGCGCTGGCCCTGGCCGACCTGGACGGAGACGGATTGAAGGACATCATCACCGGCAAGAGGAAGGGCGCCCATGGCAACGGCGTCGCCGACATCGATTCGCCCGCGGTGCTCTATTGGTTCAAGTTGACGCGGCCCGCCGGGCAGGCGCCGCGTTTCACGCCTTACCTCATCGATAGCGAAGCCGGCATCGGAACCCAAATAACCATCGCGGACGTGAACGGGGACGGACGGCCGGATATCCTGGTCGCCCGCCGCCGCGGCGCCTTCGTCTTCTTCAACGACGGGACGGGAACCGCGCTACGGCCCGGACGGTCGCGCAAGATCGCCGAGCGGTTCCCGAAGGCGCCCTCTCCGACTTTGTTATTCCCGCATGGGGACGGGAGTGAAGACGCTCTGGGTCGCGCTCCAATCGATGGAAGCCGGGCTCCGGACGCCGGGGACTGATCGTCACGGAAGGGTCACGATTCCGTATTTTCGCAGCGCGAAGACGTTTTATCCCCCCGATCGCGCTGCCGGAACGCAACCTTTTCCCGGGCCAAGCGTCCAATGGAGGTATCAACCCCAGGGGTTCAGGATGCCGGACATCATTTCCATTTGCTGCGGATGCGGGTCGATCAAAAACGAGGCGGGCGCTTGGGCCCGGGACCTGGATTACCGGCGCCTGCTCCCGTCCAACCGGCTGAGCCATGGGATTTGCCCAGCCTGCGTGGAGAGGATCTATCCTGAGCTGGCCGGGCTGCTGGCCAAACGGGCGCTGGCCTCCGGCGGGGAAGGCCGTGCGGTTCCGCCCCGCGTCCAGGCCCCATGGACCGCCTCCGCCCTGGCGCCCTCTCCGATTCCATGAGAGGACAGGGCCTTTTGCTATCTTTGCTCCTTGGCGCGGCCCGCGCCGATCGCAACCCCGGAGTCAGGATGGAAGTCAGTCGCGAACAAGTCCTCAAGATGGCCAAGCTGGCCCGCCTCGAGCTCTCCGATGCCGACGTGGAGAAAATGACGGGCTCGCTGGACAAGCTGGTCGGTTATATGGCCATGCTCAAGGAAATCGATCTCAAGGACGTGGAGCCGATGCTCGCCGTCGATACCTCTACCCGTCCGCTCCGCCCCGACGAACCCCATGTCAGTCTGCCCAAGGAAAAGACCTTCGCCAACGCGCCGTCGGTCAACATGGACCATTTCTCGATCCCGAAGGTGATCGGCGGCTGAGTTGGCCCCGGTCAGCTGCGTCGTTCCCGCCCGGCTGGCCTCCAGCCGCTTCCCGGGCAAGATGCTGCATCCCCTGCTTGGGACCCCCATCGTCGTACATACCCTGCGCCGCGCGCGCGAGGCCGGCTGTTTCGACGAAATCATCTGCTTAACGGATGCGGACGAAATCCAGGCCGCCGTCGAAGCCGCCGGCTTCCGCGCCTTGCTTTCCGGCCCCGCGGCCAACGGGACCGATCGCATCGGCAGGCACCTCCATCTGCTCCGCAACGATTTGATCGTCAACCTGCAAGGGGATGAGCCCGCCTTCGCCCCCGCGGCCCTGCGTCTCTTGGCCGGCGCGCTAGCGCATGAGCCCCGCGAGGTCCATATCCTGGTCGAGGACCGGCCCGCCGATCCCGCCGATCTCGCCAACCCCAATCGCTGCAAGGCCGGCCTGGACGCGACCGGGCACGTATCGGATTTCTACCGCTCGACGCCGCGCGTACCCGTGGCCGATTCGCGCTTGCAATTCGGCGCGTACGCCTATTCAAAAAGTTTCCTCTGCCAATATGCCGAATTGGCCCCATCCGGCCCGGAAGTCTCGATAAGCCATGAGATGCTGCGCGATCTCGCATTGGCCCCCATCCGGGCCCACGCATGCTCCTGGCCCAGCCAAGCCGTGGATGTCCCTAGGGATGCGGAACTCGCCCTGGCGCTGCTCGAGCGGGACTTCTCCGCCGATGCCACGTCCTTCGCTCCTGGATCCCGATAATTCTCGCGGGTCATTTTGGCGTTGCGCTCACTACGGTGCCATGGTTTATTTTCGGTAAGCAATTACGTATCTTTCCCGGCTTGGAGGCGCCGTGTATTTTCGGACCGGTTTTTTCGGCATTCCGCCCTTCATCGGATGGGGGAGGAGCCGACCCCGGAACCGGCAAGCGGATGATTCTCCCCGAGATAGAAAAGGGCCGCGAGCCCTACTCCCGTTTAGCCCCGCAGACAGCGCGAACTCCGGCTTAAGCCAAGCCATTAGAGTTATAATTGTGGAATCCCAGTCCGTCCAGGAAGGTGTGAACCGTGTCCAAGCCCCGTAAAGCCACTTGCAAATATATCGTCGTGACCGGGGGCGTGCTTTCGGGCCTGGGCAAGGGCATCGCCGCGGCTTCCATCGGCAATCTGCTGTCGGGCCGCCTCAAGGTCATCCCCGTCAAGTGCGACGGGTACCTCAATACCGATCCGGGCACCATGAATCCCATCGAGCACGGCGAAGTGTTCGTGCAGGACGATGGCGGCGAAGTGGACATGGACTTCGGCCATTACGAACGCTTCATGGGCATCGAGACCAAGTTCTATTGGAACCTCACCATGGGGAAGGTGTTCAAGAACATCCTGGATAAGGAGCGGCGCGGCGATTACCTGGGCAAGACCGTCCAGTTCATCCCCCACGTCACCGATTCCATCAAGAACTGGTACCATGACATCGCGGCCAAGGAAAACGCCGACGTGCTGCTCATCGAGGTCGGGGGCACGGTGGGCGATTTGGAAAACCAGTTCTACCTGGAGGCCATCCGCCAGCTGAAGCGGGACGTGGGCTCGGACAACCTCATCTATATCCATCTCACCTACGTGCCCGTGCCCGAAGGCGTGCATGAGCAGAAGTCCAAGCCCACCCAGATGTCGGTGCGCCTGCTCAACGAAAAAGGCATCGAGCCCGATATCATCATCGGGCGCTGCTCGGAGTTGCTCAAGCCCTCCATCAAAGAGAAGATCGCCTCGTACTGCAACATCCCGGCTACCGCCGTCATCTCTGGCCCGGACGTCCGTTCGGTCTACGAGATCCCGCTCATCTACGAGAAGGAAGGCTTGCCCGAGCTTTTGCATAGCTATCTCGGCATCTATTCGCCGCCCGACCTGCGCCAATGGGAGAACTGGGTCACCAACATCAAGAACAACCAGGAGCATCCCCGCAAGGTGGTCACCATCGCCCTCTGCGGCAAGTACACCACCCTGGAGGATTCCTACGCTTCGGTGGTGGAGGCCCTCACCCATTGCGGCGCCCATCTCAACGTGCGCGTCGATATCAAGTGGGTGGACACCGCCAAGCTGGAAGCCCCCGGGGCGGTCGAAGCCATCCTGGAGGGCGTTAACGGCGTCATCGTGCCCGGCGGGTTCGGCCATCGCGGCATCGAAGGCAAGATCAAGGTCATCAAGTACGTGCGCGAGAAGAACATCCCTTACCTGGGCATTTGTTACGGGATGCAACTCGCCGTGGTCGAATTCGCCCGCAACGTGGCCGGCCTCAAGGACGCCAACACCACCGAAGTGCGCGAAGAAGGCATCGTGGTGCCGCATCCCGTCATCGACATCCTTCCCGGCCAGGTGAACGTGACCGCCAAGGGCGGCACCATGCGCCTCGGCGGGCACGACGTGGAGATAAAACCCGGCACGCGCGCCTTTTCCATCTTCGGCAACCAGGGATTGGTGCGCCAGCGCTTCCGCCACCGCTACGAGGTGAACCCGGAGTACATCTCCCGCCTCGAAGAGAAGGGGCTGGTCTTTTCCGGCAAGCACCCCACCGAAAACATCATGCAGGTGATGGAACTGCCGGGCCACAAGTATTTCATGGGCTGCCAGTTCCATCCCGAACTTACCAGCAACCTCCGCAGCCCCAGCCCGCTCTTCTACCACCTGGTCAAGGCCGCGATCCCGGAATAGTTCCGGAGCCGCTCGGAAAGATCATGGCCCGTCTAATCATCATCGATGATGAAAGCCATATCGCCGACATCCTCACGCGCTTCTTCAAGGAGAAGGGCCACGACGCCGTCGGGGTGACGCAAGCCGAGCAAGCCCTGGCCCTTTTGGAAGCCGGCCCTTTCGATCTGGTCATCACCGATATCGCCATGCATGGGCTGTCGGGCCTGGATCTGCTGGACAAGATGAAGCGGCAAGGCATCGACGTGCCCGTCATCGTCACCACCGGCAATCCTTCCCACACCTCCGCGGTACAGGCCCTTCGCGGCGGCGCCTTCGATTACGTGGTCAAGCCTTTCCACCTGGAAGAGATCGCCGAGCGCGCGGAGAAGGCCCTTTCCGCCAAGCGCGTCAAGGACGAGCATCTTCTCTACTCCAAGCTGGTTTCCCTGCACTCCATTTCGCGGGTGACGGCCGATGCCGCTTCCATGGACGAGCTCTCCTCCAAGGTCATCAAGCTGGGCACGCGCTTGACGGGATCGGACGGCGGCTGGTACTGGGTTTCCTCGCCGGACTCGGACACCGCCTTGAGCGGGGCCAAGGTGATCTATCCCGACGCGGATAACCTGAACCAGCACGCTTTCCTGCTGCGGATCGCGCGCGCGACCGCGGAAAAGGTGGACGTCGAAGTCACGGATGCGCCGGCGTACGGGGAATGCCGCGCGGCCTGGTTCCTGTCGCTCCCGGTAGAGGTATCTTCCGCGTTACATGGGGTCCTCATCTTCCGGCGGGAAAAGCCCTCCCCCAAATATGACGCGGTGGACTTGGAGGTTTTCAACCAATTGGCGGCCACCTTCGCCTTGGGGATCAGGGCCCTCCCGGGTAAGCCCTTGGAAGCCTGGGCCCGCCTGGTGGGCCAAATGGTCGATGAGCATTGCCCCGGCTACGAAAGCAAAGGCGAGCGGGTGGAGGCCTTGGGCCGGATCCTGATGAAGGAAATGAATTGGCCCGACGGGGTCACCGAGGCCTGGCCGCTGGTTTGCCGCATCTACGACATCGCCAAGGTGCGCCTGCCCCAACGCCTTTTGGAAAACAAGGAGGTGCTGGCCGACGAGGATCTGGAGTTCGTGCACGCGCAGGCGGCTTGGGCCTGCGAACGGATCGCCTCGATTCCCGGCCTGGAGACCACCGCGAGGGTTCTGGAGGACTTCCAGGAGAACTACGACGGATGCGGCCGTCCGCGCGGGATCAAGGGAAGGGCGATCTCGCCCTTGGCCAGGCTGCTTGCGGTGGCGGACGCCTTCATATCCATGCGGAGCGCGCGGCCCTATCGGGAAGCCCTCAGCGAAGCGGATGCGATCGAGGTGGTGCGGCAGGGGAGCGGGAAGCGCTTCGATCCGGAAATCGTGCTGGCGCTGAGTAAGGCGCGGGGGATTTAAGTTAGACCCGTCTCTTCCGGGTCCCGACCAACCACTCCGGGACAAGGCTCCCGCAATCTTCCCTACGGCTTCGTATAAGTCCCTTGGGTATATTCCCCCGACTTCCCTTTCGGAACCGATAGGGACTTCCAATCCTCTCCCCGGAACTGCTTCGCCAGGATCACGATCTGCCCCACGTGGTAGGCGTAGTGGGAAACCTGCCGATGGATCGCTTGAACCAATGAAAGTGGTTCTTTCCTGATCACCACCGGCTTCCCGAAATCCGCTTCGGTCAGTCCCCCGAGCGCGGCCTCCAAGTAACCCCATCCCCGCCCATAAAGCTCCAGGATCCTTTGCTTGGAGAGCCGGGCTTCCTCGAATTCGCCGTCCCGGTTCCGATCGGGTTTTTCCCCGTCTTCCGTAAAAAGGTTCGTCCATCGCGATTTCATGTTCCCATGCAAATGCTTGACGATGATGGCGATGGAGTTCGCCCCGCGGACGTCGGTATTCAATTCCTGCTCCGATAGGGCTTCGAGGGACTTGAGCCCGAGGGATTTGTAACGGGTGAATTCCGACTTCGCGCTTTCCAGGAAATCGAGATGAATGCCCATGCGCCCTACGGAGCCTGCCAGCCGAGCCGACGCATCACGCCGGTGCGGGTATACTGCACCTCTTGCTTGCCGCTATCGAAGGTGAAGAGGACCTTCCAGATATAAACTCCCTGGCCGGCCTTCCGGCCATGGTCGTCCTTCAGATCCCAGACCAGATAGCTGACTTCGCCTTTGGGCGCGATACGGTAGCGGTTGTTCAATTCCCCGTTGTACCCGAAGGGCTGCTTGAACCTTTTCAGGAAGGTGCCCCGGTTATCGTAGATGGTGATGTCAGCGATGTACTTGCCCGTCGAAACGACTTGTATCGTCGAGATTCCCGGAGGCATGGTGGTCACGCCGGTCCCCTCCACGCCAACCGAAGGGGAGGTCACGGCCGGGATGGCCGGATTGAACGGACGGCCCTCCACGAATCCGACCGGAGGGATCCAGGAAACCGTGTATTTGCCGGTGGCGGAATCCAGAACGGAATAACTGGTGGTGGTACTCCCCGTGCGGGGATCCTGATTGGTGACCATGAATCCGGGATTGGCCGCGTCGAGGCCGACCACCGGGGGATACCCGCGGAACAGATCGATTTTCCGCGGGGGCGGGGTCCCGTCCAAGGGGACGCCATGTACGGGAGGCGGATTGAAATTCATGTCGGTGTAGGTCCCGTCCACGTTCAGGTAGACGCAGTCGCCTTTCGTGGGCGAACCTTTCGGGTTCGCGGCATCGGCCAGTACGGTAAGCTTGGTGTTGGAACCGTCGATAGTAGGGCTCTGCGTAACCACCACCGTCTGCGCGTTCACGAAATCCTCGCACTTGCCGTTCACGGATTTCGACCACAACAGGACCGTGGTCCATTGCCCTTTGGTACGGATGGGTTCGGAGGCGATAACCGTGATGGTGTCGATGTTCGCCTCTAAGCCCGGCTGGAGCTTGGAAGCATCGAAGGGCTTTATCGTGCCGCTGAGGAGGATCGGCCCGATGGAATCGTCGATGGCATGGCTTTGCCCGCCGAATACGCCGCCGGTCGGCAGGACCACCACGGGAGCCGCGCCGGCCGGGATGGACGTGACGCCTACGGGCCAAGGCGAAGCCGAGAAGTCCGCCAGGATCACCTTGTTTCCGCTACCGGGCAGGAAGGAAAGCGCGGGCGGGGCCTTGTTCTTGAAGGCGGGCCCGAAGTCGTTCCAATACGCGTCCAGGGATGCCGGCAATCCGGTCAAGGGTTGGAAGAAACCGATCACGAGCAAATCGGCGGCGCCGTCCCCGTTGATGTCCTTCATGTACGCCACCTTGATCGGATCGATGAGAGGGGGCAGATCGTGGCAGACCACGCTGAACTGGGTGCCGGGAAGGTTCTTGTTGGCCGATTCCTCCGGGCCCTTGGTGGAGAGGATGAAGTTGACCGTGGTGTCCTTTGCGGCCCCCGTTTGATCCACGTATTCCGTTGACAACTTTATTTGGTTATCCGCCTGCTTGTTGAGCGGGACGATCTTGTCGAAACCGAACAGCCATTCATTGTTGCCCTGGGCGATGAAGTCGGCCGGTCCCGCCGTCCCCACCGAAGCGGGCGCCGTGCTGCCGTTGGTCACCACCGCTCCCACGGGATGGTACTGGCGCAGGATAACGTTCAGGATGCGGGCCACCACGGATTTAAGGCTATCCGGATGGGAGGGCGGGATCAGGAAGAACTTCCCGCCGGTGCGCTTGGAGATGGAATCGAGGATGGCCGTATCCGAGGAAGGTTTGGAAAGGAGGATTCCGTAAACCGGGGGCATCTTGCCGGGCTGAGCGGCGTACAGGGAATCGATGACCTTCAAGCCGTTCTGATCCGAAGGGCTGGGACGGCCATCGGAAAGGAAAATGATGGCCTTGGAATGGGTCGGCGTGGTGATGGTAGGGCTCAACAGCCAGCGCTTGGCGGAATCCAATGGGGCAGTATAATTGGTCCCGTTATTGAGGTGAAGGATGATGTTGTCCAAAAGCCGATTGATGTTCGTAGGAGAATTGAGCGTTACCGGGCGGACCGGGTTGAGCACTCCCCCCGAGAAGCCGAGATAACCCGCCATCGAGCTGGGCGCGCGTTCGGCCTGGAATTGGATGGCCTCCTTGAAGGCGATGCCGCGCTGCGTGAAGGGATCGCCCGCGGTATTGTCCGGGCAGCCCGCCACCGTTTTATTGGGATTGATGACGGGAATGGTCCGCACCCCGGTTTCATTGGGGATGGTAAGGGTGCCGTAGGCGCCGCCGAAATCGTTATTGTTGAGTCCGTTGCAGTTGGTATTCTGCAGGTAAATGGTGTCCTTCTTGTCCGGGGAAATCCAGGCGGAGCCGACCTGCATGCTACCAGACTGATCCAATACGTAAACGATGTCGGCCAGGCCGCCTTCCTGCAGGGCGCTCCCGCATAAAGCGAACCCCGTATTGTCGATGCGGGTCACGTTGGCCGGTATCTGCACGCTCTTGCCGTTGAGGGTGGCGGGATCCAGGCATTGCTTGGTCAATACGCCGCCAGTAATAGTGGTATCGGCGCCTCGCAAACCGCATTCCGCGTTCACGACTTGCGCCGCCACGGCCCGGGGCAGGGAAAGCAGGACCACGCCAGCGGCGGCCCGCAGGAAATATCTAGTCATGATAACCCTCACGAACGATGATGGATATAGTACCGCCAAGACCCGGAATTGGCAGAAAGAATCCCGTCCCGGTCCGGTCCCGGTCCAAACGGACCGCCGCTCCAGGCCGCCGGAACGTTTCAAGACCTGGGAGTCGGATCCGTGGCATACCTCTGGAAGCTAGGGCCGCGTGGGCGATGGAGGGTTGCAGAACGGCGCTTTCCGCTCTCGCAATGAGAGCGTGGCCGGGGTGCGCCCGGACACGCCGGCCTCGGGAAGGCAGGGCTATTTTCCCCCCTGATCGTGGAGGAACCATGCTGACGCGCTCGGAAAAGACCTACCTCGCAATGACCCTGGTATTCCTGGCCGCCGGCGGCGGCCTAAAAGCCTGGCGCCGCGCGACCGTTCGGCTCGGGCCATTTCCGGACAGGACGACCTTGGCCCAGGATTCCGCTCAAGCCGCCGATTCCCTGGGTCGCGCCTCTGCCGATCCACCCTCAATCGCCGATACCGGCGGCTCGCTGGACTCTTTTCATCGAACGGCGGGCGCGGACTCGACCCTGGCGACGTCAGCGCTTCCGGGTCATGTTGCTTCGGCATTCGACCCTGTCCCGACCGCTAGCGTAACCGATGCCTCCCATCCAAGGCGGAAGGCGCCCCTGGACGGCCCCGGATCTTCCGGTAAGATCGATCTCAATCGCGCCGATGCCGCCGGTCTGATGCGGATCAAAGGCGTAGGCGAGAAAACCGCGGAAGCGATCCTTGCCTATCGACGCGCCCATGGGCCGTTCCGCGACGTCCGCGACTTGTTGCAGATCAAGGGGATAGGGGAGAAAAAGCTGGAAAAACTCACCCCGCATATAATATTATAATTCCACCATGGCCAAAAAAAGCTCAAGCGTGGTGGCTCTGGAATTGAGCCGCTCCTTCCTGAAATTGGTCGAATTCCTGCCGGAGGAAAACCAGATTTCCACCGTGGCGATTAAGCCCTTGGATGCCACCCGCTGGGATGACGATCAGTACCTGGCCGAGCAGATCAAGCATAGCGTCGCCAAGCACATTTCCGCCCCGGACGCCGATTTGGTGGGCGCGGTAGCCGGCGAAAACGCGGTGATCCGCCAGATCGAGATCCCCAATGGGGAGGACAATATCCTCGACGCCATCGAATGGGAGATGGAGCAGTACCTCATCCAGCCGGTGGGGGAATACCTGGTGGATTGGCAGCCCTTGGGCTCGAACCAGGACGAGAGCGCCAGAACCTATCTGGTAGCCGCTTTCCGCCGCAGCGAAGTCTTGCGCCTTAAGGCCATCCTGGAGCAAAGCGGGTGCGGCCTAGCGGTGTTGGACGTGGACGTGTTCGCGGCCCAAAACGTTTATGAAGTGAACTACCCCGAAAAGGCGCCCCTCAGGAGCTTCCTCATCAAGGCCGATTCCCACGTCATCAAATGCTCGCGCACCCAGAACGGCCAATTCCTGGGCTTCGAGAGCACCACGGTCGATCCCGGCTTCATGTCATCGGCGGGCGAAGCCAAGTCCGGCATGATCCTGGAGCTGGCCAGCCGGGTGCGGGCCGCCTTTGACCGCGCCGCGGATGCGTCGGGCGGGGTGGACCAGATCGTCTTATGCGGGGACCTCGCCTTGGACGATGAGTTCCGCGAAGTGCTGGAAGCCAACCTGTCCGCCGAAGTGCTCGTGCTCAATGCTTTCAAGGAAATCAACTTCGCCCTGGGTCCGGAGAAAAGCGCCATCTTCCAACCATCGGCCCCGCAATGCGCCGGCGCGGTTGGCTTGGCGCTGCGGCGGCGGGGGGACAACTGAAATGATCCGCATCAACCTGCTGAAGCCGCTCGATGCCCCCACGAAGCCCTTCGTGTTCGAAGAGCCCTCCAAATCCGGCAAGTCGAAGGTTCTCATCCTGCTGGCGCTGTGCCTCACAGCCGTCGTCACTATCGTCGTGCTCCAGTTCCCGGGCTTGTTCGGCGGACTCCTTTCCAAGCCGGAGCCGACCGTAGCGGCGCCAACGCCCCCGAAACCCAAGCCCGAGACTGCCGTCACGCCGCCGGCCAAGGTCACCGCCAACGCGGTCGAAGAAACGGTACGCGACCTCCGTCCGGAAGCCTCCCGGGCGCCCGCGGCGACCACCTATGCCGAATTGGTCCCGTCCCGGAAAATCGAATTCCAGAACTACGCTTCCACGCGGATCCTGAAGGACATCAAGTCGGTCACGCCGCCGGACGTCGGCTTCGCGAATTTCATCTTCACCCCCCCGGGGGAATTCTACGTCCATGGCCTCGCCGCCGATGAAGCGGACCTGAAACGGTTCCAGGAAGGCCTCGCGAGCCTGGCCGGCGCGGAAGTCAAAGCCGGCATGAACGTGCCCGCCGGCGCGCGCGGCCGCGCCAGGGAATTTTCCTTCTTCGGATCCGTGCGCTATCCCCTGGAATCGATGCCCACGCCTCCGGACCGGGTCCTGGCCAAGGCCGATGTCCAAAAGGAACTGAAGCAGATGCGTACGGTGGCGGGCAACCTCGGCATCCGCATCAAGGAACCCCGGTTGCTGGCGACCGCCCAGGCCGGTAAGGTGAAGAAGATGGTTTGGGAAGCCTCCGCCGATTGCAGCTTCCAGCAGATCCAGGATTTCCTCGCCGGCCTCCGCGAGAGCAAATCCAACCTCGGCTTCGCCAAGTTCGCCCTCCATGCCCATGGCGACGAAAAGATGATCGCCGACATGGACATCCTCGCCTACGTTCAGCCCTGAACCATGCCGATCTCGCATGCGGACGACCGCCTGCCATGGCGGTGATCATCATGGGCGGCCGCTTCAAGGGCCGTAAGCTCCAAACCGACACGCGGGCTTCCCTCATACGTCCCACCTCGGGCAAGGTGCGCGAGGCCATGTTCAGCTCGATCGGCGAGGCGCTTGCGGGCGAGGCATTCGTGGATTTATACGCCGGATCGGGGGCCGTCGGTTTGGAAGCCCTGAGCCGCGGAGCGTCATCGGCGCATTTGGTGGAGAAGCATCCCCAATCCTGGACTCTGTTGAAGGCGAACTGCCGGGCGGTGCTGGGAGAAGAGGCTGATCTCGCCATTCCCGTCAAGGAGGAGGCCCGGGCCTGGTGCCGACGCATGCGCGCCGAGGGGCGTACTTTCCCCTACATCTTCGCCGATCCCCCCTTCCAGGACGATTTCTCCGGACTCGAGGAAGACGTCCTCGGATTGCTTACATCAGGCGGAATCGCCATCATCCAGTATCCTACCCGCAACCCTCCCGCATGGATCGGGCGCGCTTCCAAGCTCAAAAAATACGGCGATTCGAGCTTGGCCTTTTTTCCGTAGTATATTTACCGCGTATACCGTTAGAACGGTATTTTGATCGAAAGGGCAGGCGTGGCCATAGCCATATACCCGGGAACGTTCGACCCCATCACCAATGGGCATCTGGACATCCTAAGCCGGGCCGCTCACCTGTTCGATGAGGTCCATGTCGTGGTGGCCGTGAACGTTCGCAAGAACACCTTGTTCTCCCTCGATGAGCGGCAGGAGCTGATCCGCTCTTGCACGTCCGGCCTGAAAAACGTCCATGTTTCCTCTTTCGAGGGATTGACCGTGGACTGCTTGCGGCGCTTCGGGGCCGAAGTGGTCATCCGGGGCCTGCGCGCCGTCAGCGATTTCGAATACGAATTCCAGATGGCCTTGATGAACAAGAAGCTGGACGCCAATTGCGAAACGGTATACCTCATGCCGAGCGAGCAATACACCTACCTGAATTCCAGCGTCATCCGTGAGATCGCTGCCCTGGGGGGCCCCGTCTCCGAATTCGTGCCTTCGGTGGTGGATGAAAAATTGCGCGAGAAGCTGGGCGCTCCGCATGCCTTGGTGAACGGGGGGAGGAAGCCTTCATCCCCAAAAGCCGGGCCCGGGGCGAAAAAAACCAAAGCTCCCCGACGGAAGGCCTGAAACTGGCGGTCGATTTCGCGCCGCGGTATTTGGAAAATGGAATAGGGATTGGGAATACGCATTGGGATACGCACTGAATAGGCAGCCATGAGCTACGGCTTCACACCATCGGGTACCTTGCCGCGCGCGATCCGGATTCTCCTGATCGCCAACGTGGCCTTGTTCCTGGTGGACAAGTTCGTGCCCGGGCAATACGTCTTCCAATGGCTTTCGCTCAATCCCTACCTGACCTTGCATGACTGGCAAGTGTGGCGCCTGGCGACCTACCTGTTCGTCCATGACCTCAACCCGCCCTATCTCCACATCCTCATCAACATGCTGCTCTTGTGGATGTTCGGCACGCCGTTGGTGGAGGTCATGGGGGAGCGCAAATTCTGGTGGTTCTATCTCTCCACGGGCGTCTTCTCCGGCTTGTGCTCGCTGATCTTCTATACCGTAACCGGCAAGGATACCACGGTGATCGGGGCCAGCGGGGCCATCTTCGGATTGATGTTCGCCTTCGCCAAGTTCTTTCCCACCCAGCAATTCCTCATCCTCTTCCTGTTTCCCGTGCAGGCCCGCTACGCCGTGCTGATTTTCGGCGCCGTCGAGCTGATTTCCATCACCTCCAACGATCGCATCGCGCATATGACCCATCTGGGCGGCGCGTTATACGCTTGGCTTTATTTCACCTTCGAGAATCGCGGGGCCATGGCCCTCACGCGCTGGAAGAACCGCAAGACCGAGCGCGCCCAACGCGCCGTCCGCCAGTCGGAAGAGGAAGTAGGCCAATTGATGGTAGATATCGATCCGATACTTAAGAAGATTTCCCTGACCGGAATGGGTTCCCTAACCAAGGAAGAAAAGGATCTGCTCGAGAAGGCCAGCGAACTCAAGCGGAAGCAGAAGGGGAAAGTGATTTCCCTCGACGAGTACCGCAAAAGGCAATAAAGAGAATTCAGAACGGGGAGTGGATGGAGAGGCGGCCGGTCCAGTACAAGGTCCAGCCCGCCCCGCTGCCCCAACCCATGCGCAAGCTGTTGATGGCCAGAGCCTCGTCCAGGCGGGCCTGGAAACGCACCCCTCCTCCCACGATTTGACGATAACGGTTCGCGTTGGGGATCTCTTCGCGCCAGATTCCCGGCCCGGCCCACACGCCCGCTCCCAGGCGGCTCCAGGCTTCCAGGCGAGTGTAGAGCACCATGTTGTCCCGGGCCGTGGCCTCGCGGATGATGCCGCGGATGAGATCGTTGAAGTCTTCCGAGAATTGCAAGATGGCGTCCCCGTAGATCACTTGCAACTTGGAGGTATCGGCCACCACCACGGCTTGATTGACGTGGCCTTCCATCTCGAATTCGATACGGCCCAGGGCCTGGCCCGGAAAGGTCCATTCCCCCAGCAGACGCCCCATGATGCCGCCGGTGACGACTTTGGAATCGGGCATGCGGAAGGTAATGCCGGCGTCCGCCCAGATCCGGCGGCCATGGGCCTCGGCTTCGCGCCCCATCAGGTTGCCGCCGAAGGTCAGGTAAGGCCAGGACCGGGCCCCGCTGGGTCCCGTTACCCCGAGGCGGTTGATGGAAGGAGTGAAGAAGCCGAGGCGTCCGGTCCCGAAATCGGCCGTCACGAACCAACTGGAGAGACCGGCCTCGATGCGGTTTTCCAGGATCCAAGCGGTCGGGCGCTCGGCGGGTTCCACCTTGAAGGCGACCCATTGGTTCGCGATATGCCCGGCGGGATCGGATGCCGTCACCTGGGCCGCGTAGAGGCCCGGGGTCGAGGCATCGAGGTTCAAGCGAGTCCCATCCCACGATAAACGCCCGTCGGCCGCCTGGGCGGACAAGCCCACCGGATCGCCTTCCGGATCGACCGCCACCGGGCGATAACTGGCGGCTTCCCCGACGCGCAGCCGCCACACGCCTATCTCGCTGGCGAAGAGCGGCGCCAAGTCGGGCTTCACCGGCAGCTCCACCTTCGTCTCCAGCCGCTTGCCTTGCACATCGAAAGCGAAGGTGAGGGTATGCGTCCCCGCCCGTCTCGGCGCTAAAACCAACGAGCCGTCGCGGAAGCCGGTGGAATCGGATCCGGTCACTTCCAGCAGGGAAATCCCTTGCTGCGCCCACGCCATCGCCGAAGCCCCCGCTTCCCAGGTATAGGTCTTGCCTTGCCGCAAGGTATCCCAGGGCAAGGCGGGACGGATGCCTTCGCTCCAAAGCATGCCGGCGGCCGGAATGACCTTGATGGCGAAGGCGGTATCGAATTTGCCTCCCAATGGATCCTGGAGGCTCAAGGAGAATTCCTCCGTCTTGCCGGCATCGTCTTCGCCGGGGGACCAGCTGAAGGACCCGGATGAGGAATCGAACGCCATGCCCGCGGGCATTTTCACGGGGGTAACGCGGATGTCACCGCTGGCATGATCGGAATCCACGGCCTGGGCCCGGTAGGTCCAAATCTGCCCGGCGACGGCGACCGGTTTAGGTCCCCGCGCCAATTCGGGGGCGGAGTTGGCGCGCACCATGAGGATGAATCCGAGGGTGTCGCTCCCGCCCGAGCCGTTGCGCGCCTCGGCGATCAGGCGCCATTGGCCGGGTTCGCTGGGAGTGCCCTGAAGGGCGTGGGTGGAGGCGTCCCAGGCCAGGCCTTTGGGCAATTCACCGGACAGGGAATAGCGCAAAGCGGCGGAGGGCTCGGAGGGATCGGCGGCCCAAGCCTGCCAGCGGAAGGGTTGCCCGGCGAATATCCGTTCCGGCGGAGGCGTTAGCATTTGCGGCCGGCCCGTGGCGGGAATGCGGCGCACCGCGGCGTACTTCAATTCATCCATGAATTCGTCGGGAGCCATCAGCACCAGGCTCGCTCCGTCGAAAACCAGGACCATCTGCTCGCGCGAAGGGATGCCGCCGAAGGTTTCTTCCAGGATCTTGAGCAGTTCGGCGCCGAACTTATACGCCTTCTTTTCCCGATCCCCGGTCACGAGCTTGGCACGGGTCTCCCAGGTGGATACGGCGGCCTTGGCCTGCACGCGGACCAGGGGGGCGACCTTCAACCGGCCCAGCGCCCCTTCGTCCTGCAAGGTCTGCCATACGTCCGCGTCCACCAGTACGGCTTTGTCCTGGAAGCGCATGATATCGCCTTGGGCCAGGCCGATGCTGGGATCGTGGATGAGGAATACCGGCTGCCCCTTGGCTTTGAACCTTCCCATCAGCTTGGCGCCGATGGCGCTGTCCTGCAATGCGCTGAGGGAGTAGTGGTTGAGGGGCTCCCCCCCGTTCCTGGCCCGCGCCGGGCCGGCCAGGAGAATGACCATAAAAATGGGCAGGAAAATCCGGATCATCCCCTCAATATCCCCGCCGCGCCTTGGTCCAATCGCGGAACTCCTTTTCCATCACCTGGCTTTCCTTCCGGGTTCCGTAATCCACGCTGTCCGAGGCGGGGAACCATTCGTTCTCCTCTTGGCTCCAGATGAGGGTGCCGCGGCGGAAGCTCAGGGAATGCCCGCGGCCGGCGACGTTCATGGCGATGAAGCGGCCGTCCCCTAAGTCATGGCGCACCACGGTGAGATCGCTGTCGGGGGACGACGCTTCCAGGTAAAGGGTCTTGGGGGCATCGCCTTCGGTCAGCGACCCGATCTTGCCTTTCAAGCCGAAGGCGCTGCGATAGGGGACTACCTTGGACGTGTCCCCGGGATGCGAAAGGACGTAGAGCGCCTGCTTCGACCAATATTTATCGGTGCGCGCCGAGATGGTCTTGGCCTTGTCCAGGTTCACCAGGGGAACCATAAAAACCATGCGCAACAGCAGCAAAACGGTGAGCACGGTGAGCACGTCTTCGAACGAGATGGCTTCGCCCATTTCGGCCCGGGCCACGCCCCGGCCCCCGCGGAATCGGCTCACAGCCCTTCCTCCAGGGCGGCGGTATCGATGTGGCTCGTCTCCAGCCGCCCGCTTTCGATATGCGAAGGCTGGTGGCCGGGCGGGGCCACGGCCGCGCTTTTGGCCTCGATGAATCCGCGGTACTGCTTTTCGTAGTCCACCAATTCAGCGATGCGACGGCCCACGGCCGCTTGCACCATGGCCAGCTGATCCAATTGCTTGGTCGTGCGGGCGATGGCCTCCAGGGCGCGGCCCAGGTTGCGATCGATCTCCGCATGGGCCTGGCTCATCTTCACTTCCAGCGCGACCTGCGCTTCCACCGCCTGCTTGGCGCGGGAGGTGGGCCCGTAGCGCTTGCGCACCCATGGCTGCAGGCGCGTCAGGTTCCAATCGTTGATGTGGCTATTCACCAAATCGAAACCGCTCAGGGCGCGTTCCAGGATCTGGATCGTCACCAGCTCGATCAGGATGGAAAGCATGGTGGCGCCCAAGGTGGCGGCGATGGCGAACTGATCACCGTCGATGGCGCTGGAGATGTCCTTGATGAAGCGCAACTCGCCTTCGCTGTCCGCCAAGCCCAGCACCGCGCGCTGCATGGGCGGGAAGGTAAGGATAAGGCCGTACAGGGTGCCCAGGAAGCCCAACTTGAGGGTGGTGCGGTTCATCGAAACGTGCACGGAGATGGTGCTATTGTCCAAGTGCGAGCGCCGATCCCAGGCGTTGTTGAGCAAGGATTCCGATCCGCCCACTTCCCCGCGCAGCCCGAGTTCGATCCAGCGCAGGAGCAGATCCCGCATGTGCCCCGGGGGCGCGGCGTCGAGCAAGCGTTGGCGCAGGAGCGTAAGGTCCGGCTCGTCCCCGGACTCCGCCAGGATTTGGATGGACTTACCCGTACTGCGGACGCCCGCCAGCACGCGCCGCAGTTGCAGCACGGCCAACACCTGGCCGACCACGAACAGGGCGAAGATGAGGGCGAGGAAAGGGTTGAGATACCAATGCTTCTCGTACATGGAGAAACCCAGCGCGGCCAGGCCGATCACCGGGATCGGCACGAAGGAGGAATTGCGGGCCAGCCTGCGGATGCGTACCAGGGCGCGACGGGCCTGTTGCAACGGGTCTTCGGACAGCTTGAGGGGGATAGTCGTATTCATGCTCGCGCTCCGGGAAGGTTCAGGACCGGGTTCTGGGAAGATTCATGATCGGATTCTGGATATTCAGCCGCACCGAAAGCCCCAGGCTGAAGCTCTTTTGGTTGCGGTAGTCGAATTCCAATCGTAGGAAGGCGATGCGCACATGGGTCGGCCAATCGCGCGGGACGTCCAGGCTCAAGGCCGCGTCGGGAATATCGAGCCAGGCGCGGGTGGCCAATACGTCCGACGCGAGGATCAAGCCCGCCCCCCAGGTTCCGAAGAGGGCGGGCAAATCCTCGCATCCCACCGTCTGCACCGGCACGCGATAGGCGTCGAAGTCGAACAATATCCCGTAGCGTAGGATCCCGAAACGCGCGTCCACGGATTGGGAAAGATTGCCGGAGCTTTCCAGTTTGTCTCCCTTCCATTGGGAAACCAGGCGGCCCTGGGAATGCGTCCGGATGGCGTCGGTAGAGCGCGATTCCATCCAGAAATAACGCGGCAGGGGTTGATCGGCGAGGGCCAAGGTGTAGCGCAAGGCGGGCACGCCCACGGAGAACGTCCACCACCAGTACCCGTCGCCCCAGAAGGGGTTATAAGACAGCGGCGCGAGTTTGCCCCCGGCCGTATCGGCGACTTCCTGGCCGATACGCGTGAGGCCGCCGCCGAACTGGGATCGGTGCAGGGACGCGCCCAGCAGGAAATGGGTGAATAGTTTCTGGTTCCAGGCGAACTCGAAATCCCGCTGGTATTGGGGCTTGGAGGAGCGCACCGCGCTGAAGGTCGAACCGATTCCGAAAACGAATCCGCCCGGCCACTCGGCCTTTTCCAGGAGGGCCAGCCCATCCCACTTGCCCGCCTCCCATGCCAAAGGCACGTCTTGTTTTTCCGGCCCTTCCAGGGCCGCGGCCCACTTCCGGCGACCCGCCGATGCCCGGAGAAGGATGTCATCCCAAGTCGCGCGATCGAAATGGCCTAGCTCGGTTCCATTCCTGATCAGATGTACGGTGGAAGCCGGGCGGAACCCATCGGAACCCCCAGGGGCGGAAGGAATCAAGGCGACGTATTCCCCGGTCGGCGGCTGGGACGAATCCGCGAACAATGCGTGCCATGCGCTCGCGATGAGCGCGGTGTCGGTCAGCTCCAGGATGGCCGCGCGATTCCCGTCGTCGCCTTGGGCATCGCTGCTACCCGGAAGCGAAGACTGGGCTTTCGCCATTGAGGGCGCGGACAGAACCGCCATCCCCAGGCAAAAAAGCGCTGCGGCCAAAGGCGCACGGCGGGCAGGTGCGAGATCTCCCAACAAGGGAACCTTTCTTAAAGCCGAAACCCCCGGAGATGGGTCGGATGGATGGCGTCGCCGGGGCGGGTTCTTCGGCATATTCTAATATATCCTGTTGCCCGTGTACCGCTTGGTACAACTCCGATTGGACGGATTCGTGCTCTGAGTTGTGTCAGAACGGCCCGAATTCCCGAAAGCCGATTCAGGACTGTCGATTTTCTAATTTTCACGCTTTCGTTGCCAAAGAAATCGCGCGTCCGCCGCGCAGGAGAGGGTGCATGGAATCGGTACGGGGTCGTTATGTAGTAGGCGTGGGCGCGGCATTGGTGGATTTGCTCATCGAGGAGGCCGATCCCTTCGTGGCCGCCATGGGTTCGCCCAAAGGAGGCATGACCTTGGTGGAGCTCCCTGCCATCGAATCCGCCCTGAAATCCACGAAGGCACCACTCAAAGTGGTGCCAGGCGGCTCGGCGTGCAATACCATGGTCGGAATCGGCAATCTGGGCGGAAAGGCCCGTATGATCGGACGGCTGGGTAAGGACGAATTAGGGAAGGTCTTCCTGGAAGGATTAGGGAAAGCGGGCGTGGATCACCGCATCCGCCAATCGGAAATGGCCACCGGCCGCGTTCTTTCGGTGGTTACGCCGGATACCCAACGCACTATGTTCACCTATCTTGGCGCCTCCACCCAACTTGGCCCGGAAGACGTGGTCGCCGCTGATTTCGCCGATGCCGGCATCGTTTACCTGGAAGGCTACCTGCTCTTCAACCGCCCTGTCGTTGAACGCATCCTGGAAGTGGCCAAGCAGGCCAAGTCCAAAATCGTGCTCGATCTAGGCTCTTATCAGGTCGTCGAAGTGTGCCGCGATTTCCTCGACCAGGTCCTGCCCCAGGTCGACGTGGTGCTCGCCAACGAGGACGAAGCCAAAGCCTATACCGGAATGGCCGAATCCGAATCCCTGGAAATCCTGGCCGGGAAAGTGCACACCGCCGCCGTTAAACTGGGCAAACATGGTGTTATGCTCGCGCAGGGCAAGGCGCGCCATAAAGTTGAAGCCCACCTCGTGAAGGCCATCGACACCACCGGCGCTGGCGATCTCTGGGCGTCCGGCTTCGTCTACGGCCTGACCCAAGGCCTCGGCCTCGACGATGCCGCCCGCCTAGGCTGCAAAGTCGGCAGCGAAGTGGTCCAAGTCCTAGGCGCCGTCATCCCCGAAGCCGGCTGGAAGCGAGTCCACGATTACCGCCAAGGCCTCCAGGCCAAAGTCGGCGCCCCCAAAGCCGGCGCCAACGCCCACTAAGCCCCCACCTCACGCTTAGACCCCCCCGTCGATGCCCCAGCATCGACGGGCCCTCACCGAATCTATCCTCAACAGATCAGCCCCCCTACCGAAGGTATCCACAAAGGCCCAGCCCCCTCCGAAGCTCTACCCACCGATCTGCCCTCCCCCCGAAGGTATCCTCGAAAGACCAAGTCTTCCCCGAAGGCATCCCCCAAAGGCCCCTCCTCCCGAAGGTATCCTCAACAGCCCAGCCCCCGAAGATATTCCCAAAGTCCACATCCCCCGCCCAACCCCGATCCCCTTCCAATCCCACCCGTCTTCCCGCCCCACTTCTTCTCTTCCGCTTTTCCTTCCTCCCGCTTTTCCTTCCCTCCCGCCGTTCTTTCGAGGCCAGCTCCGGGCTTGCGCAAGCAGAGGCTCTCGCGGACGGGCGGAGCTGGCCGGGGCGGGCGTCCGCGCGGGCGAGTTGTGAGCGCCGCGGCTCGGGGAAGGGGGCGGATCCAGGGAATCGAACGCCCGCGCTCTTCAAATGCGTGGGCATCCCTTCCCCGAGCCGCGAACAGACCGCGAAGCCCAGAAAGCGAACAGTTCGAGTCCGCACGGACTCCCGCACCGGCCCGACCCACCTCTACGCGGAAACCATCTTCTTAGCGACATCCAGGATCTTGCAGGAGAAACCCCATTCGTTGTCGTACCACGAGATCAACTTCACGAAGGTATCATCCAACCGCATCCCCGCCTTCGCATCGAACACCGACGTACAAGACTCCCCCCGCACATCCCCCGAAACAATCAGATCCTCCGTATACTTCAAGACCCCCTTCATCGGCCCTTCCGCCGCCGCGCGCATGGCCGCGCAAATCTCCTCGTACTTGGCCCCCCGCTCCAGTTCGCAAGTAAGGTCGACCACGGAAACGTCCGAGACCGGCACCCGGAAGGCCATGCCCGTAAGCCTGCCGTTCAATTCCGGGATGACCTTGCCGATGGCCTTGGCCGCGCCGGTCGAGGCGGGAATGATGTTGTCCAGGATGCCGCGGCCGAAGCGCCACTCCTTGCCCGAAGGGCCGTCCACGGTTTTCTGCGTGGCCGTAGTCGCATGCACCGTAGTCATAAGTCCGCGCTTGATGCCAAAGCTCTGATGCACCACCTTGGCCAAAGGCGCGAGGCAATTCGTGGTGCAAGAGCCCGTGGAGACGATGCGCTGGCCCGCGTAGAGCTGGTCGTTGACGCCGGATACGAACATCGGGGTGTCGTCGTTGGCCGGCGCGGAGAGGATCACCTTGCCCGCCCCCGCCTTCAGATGGCTTTCCATCGCCGCCGAGTTCAGGAAGATGCCCGTCGACTCCACCACCAAATCCGCGCCTACCTTATCCCATGCCAGTTGGGTCGGATCTTTTTCAGCCGTGACCCGTACCGCCCGGCCGTCGATCCAGAGTTTACCGGGCTCGGTCCGGATCTCCCCGCCGAAGCGGCCGTGCACGGAATCGTATTTCAACATATAGGCCAGATGCGCCACTTCCAGCACATCGTTGATGCCTACGATTTCCACGTCATCGCGCCGCGCGGCGGCGCGGAACACCATCCTGCCAATGCGCCCGAACCCGTTGATCCCAATCCTGATCATGACTTCTTCCTTTCCTTTGGTGCCGGCAACGCGCTCAGCCACTCTTTCAGCCTGATGATTTCCATCCGGATGTAATTGGGATCCTTGAAGGTATTGGCGAGCAAGGTCGAACCCTGCCGCGCGCCAATGAGGCGGGCGGCGTGCTCCCTGGCTTCCTTTTCGCGAAAACCCATGGCGCGGAATTGCATCATGACCCATTCCAATAGGTCCCGGAGCGGAACTGCCGCCTCGGTGGCGGTCTCGCCGCCCTGCTTGTTCGTCTCCTGGCATAAGCTGCCCATGGGGCAACCGTAGGCAGTGAGATCCTCTACCCCTTCTTCGAAGCCGGCGACCAAGGCAAGTAAGCGCTCCCGGGGGGAGGCCAGCGCCTCCAGCGCGGTCCGCTTCGCCCGCGAGGCCTTCAAGCGCTCTTCCACCACCGCCTTGAGCAATTCATCCCGGGTCCTGAAGTAGTAGTACACGTTCCCCAAGGGAACATTCGCGGCCGAAGCGATATCCGCCAAACTCGTCTGCTCATATCCCTGCCGATGGAACAACTGCCCCGCAGCCACCGTCAGGCTACGCCACTTATCCGCCTTCAGCATATGAACCCGATTCCTCCAAAGTCTGCGGTCCCACTCATCATCCTGATTCTAAGTTAGTTATCCAACTAAATTTTTCACAGCTGAAAAAACCCCGTCCAAAACCACAATTCCAACCCGTAGCACCAACCCGAAACGCCAACCCGAAACGCCAACCCATCCCTTTTTTCCGCTCTCCCGGGAAAAGCGCTATACCCGAATCGGCCGCTTGCCCGCTCGCGTTTTGGGTTGGCAGCAGGGGGCCAAATCCGGCAGGGCCGGGTCTCCGGGCCGGTCACCACCGCGCGGGGCAGGGGCCGCCGGAGCGGGTCTGGGGTCCGGTGAGTTATGAGCGTCGCAGCTTGGGGAAGGGGCTGGAATCAGATTAGTGGAAGCTCGCGCCACCCCTCCGATCGACCCCCTTTTACTGCGCGGGCGTCCCCTTCCCCAAGCTGCGCATGGACCCGAAGATTCGAAAGCGAATAGCCGAACCGGAACCCAGACCCGCGCCGGCGAGACCCAGCACAGAGCGCCAAACCGGCCCAAAGCCCCGTCCCCGCCCGACCCCCAATCCACGGCCTGACAAACCAAATATCGCGTTACTAAATTTGGGCATGGCCAAAATACTAGACGACCTCTCCCGCACTTTCTCCGAATACCTCCTGATTCCCCGGCTCACCCGCCGCGATAACATTCCCCGCAACGTTTCCCTGGCTGCCCCCATCGCGCGCTTCAAAGCGGGCGAGACCAGCCGCCTCAGCGTGAACATCCCCGTCGTATCGGCAAGCATGCAGGCGGTTTCCGGGACGGACATGGGAGTCGCCTTGGCCCGCCAGGGCGGGGTCGCTTTCGTCTTCTGCTCCCAGACCATCGAGGCGCAGGCCGCCATGATCGCCAAGATCAAGTCCCATAAGGCAGGGTTCGTGCGCAGCGATTCCAACGTTAAGCCCGGCGCATCCTTAAGCGAATTGCTCGAACTCATGGAGCGGACCGGTCATTCCACCGTGGCGGTCACCGACGATGGCACCAGCACCGGCAGGTTCATGGGCATTATCACCGACAAGGACTTCTGGGAATTCGAAGATGATCTCACTTCCAAGGTCCAGGGCCATATGACCCCGAGGGAGAAAGTCATCCACGGGACGGTGGGCATCACCCTCAAGGAGGCCAACCACCTGCTCTATAAGCACAAGAAGGAGGCCCTTCCCATCCTCGAGGCCGATGGCCGCCTCAACTCCTTGGTTTTCAAGAAGGATTACGTCGATCACATCAACAATCCGCTCGAACTCCTGGATGCGCGCAAGCGCCTGGTCGCCGCGGCGGGCGTCAATACCCACGATTTCAAGGAGCGCCTGCCCGCCCTGGTCGAAGCCGGCGTGGACGTCGTCTCCTTCGATTCCTCGGACGGCTTTTCGGAATTCCAAAGGGATGCGGCCCTGTGGGCGCGCGAGAAGTACGGGGATGCCATCGTCATCGGCGGCGGGAACGTGGTTTCGGCCGAGGGCTTCGATTATCTGGTCAAGGAGGCGAAGCTCGACTTCGTGAAGGTCGGCATCGGCGGCGGATCGATCTGCATCACCCGGGAGCAGAAAGGCATCGGCCGGGGCCAGGCCTCGGCCTTGATGGAAGTGGTGCAGGCCCGCGATCGGTATTTCCAGGAAAGCGGAATCTACGTGCCCATCTGTTCGGACGGAGGCCTAGCCAACGACACCCAGATCATCATCGCCCTGGCCATGGGCGCCGACTTCGTGATGATGGGGCGTTACTTCGCCATGACCGGCGAGAGCCCCACCCCCAAGGTTTCCATCAAGGGGCGCATGTACAAGCCCTACTGGGGCGAAGGCAGCAATCGGGCGCGCAACTGGCAACGCTATAGCGAGGGAGCCGGCGCCAAGATGCATTTCGAGGAAGGCGTGGACGGCTACGTTCCGGTGGTGGGATCGGTGAACGAGGTGCTGGCTGTGACCTTGGAGAAATTGCGGGCCACCATGTGCAACCTGGGGTCGAACGATCTGCGTGAGTTCAACCGCAACGCGGTGCTGACCTTGGTTTCCGAACAAAGCATCGAAGAGGGCGGAACCTCGAACATCATCCAGGTCGATTCGAAGTTCGAGGATACGAACTAAAAACACCATTAAAGAAGGTGTAACCCCTGATTTAGCCGCATTTCCGGACATAATCCGGATTGCCTACGTGGATTGCCGCTTTTCGCGTTACCTTTGTAACGAGGCGGAATACCATGATGCGATACACCTTGAATCCTATTCCGTATGTCGTGTTGGCTGCCCTGGCCTTGGGTAGTGGGCATGCGCGCACCTACCAGTTGAAAAAGATTTTGGTCATCAATGCGACCGGGTCGGGCGGGTATATGCACGCAAGTCAAATCAAATTCACCGATGATTATTTCAAATCCTACCTAGGCCCCAAATATGGTTTCGAGAGCCGCTCCGCGAACACGCAGGCGCAAATCGATTCCGTGCTGCGCGACGACAGCCTCAAAACCTACGATGTGGTCGTATTCAACGGGGGCAGCCGGATTGGCGGCTTCGGAGCCGTAGGGGATACGGGCGCCCAGCATGCTTTCCAGCGCTGGATCAAAGCCGGGGGCGGTTGCTTCGCGATCCACGACTTTACGGATCACAACAATACCTGGCCCTGGCTCCGGGATTCCTTGCTTAACCGCACCATTTTCACCCAATGGTCCGCTTGGGGCGCGGATCACCATACGATGGTTCAATGGGACACCTTAGAAACGGATGGCGCGGTACGCGCGCGAAAACCCGAATATGATTCCATTCGCGCCTGCTTCCCTAAAACCCGATTCACCTATCCGGATGGCTGGAGTTCCTTCTCTCCCGACGTCCGTCCGATTGCCGATATCTTAATGACCATCGACGAAAACACCTATGCCGTTCCGCAGGGCTCGGCCATGGGCATTGGCCACCCCATCATGTGGGCGTACCCTCTGCCCCCGGATAGCCTGGGAAATCAGGGACGCTTCATTTATAACGCCCGCGGTCACGATTTGGGAGCCTGGGACGGCACGAGTTCCAATCATGCTCCCATGACGGTGGGCGAAGGCGCGATCCAGGAAGGCGAGACGGTTTTTTCCGACACTTCCCACACCCTCATGACCAAAGGTAGCCTTTGGCCCTGCCTCCAATGGGCGGCCGGGTTGCGGATCAATGCCGTTTCCGTCCATGTCCGTGACGCGAGTTCACCCGGTCTCATGCAATCCCGGAATTCGCACGGAGTCTTGAACGTGCGGGTACAAGGGCCGGGGGGCCACGATGTCCAGGTGTTCACCCTGGCCGGCAAAAGCGTCGCGCATCGATCCGGGCGAGGCGATGCGGAGTATTCATTCGCGAATCTGCGCCGCCCCGGCATTTATTTCGTGGAAGTGAAATCTTCCCGGAAGACGTATACCCAGCGCATCATGCTTTAGGGATTCAAGAACCGGTCGCAGAGAGAACGCGGAGCGGCATCAAGGAAAGTAATAGATCAATGCATGGGGTAGGGGTTCCGCCCTTTGTTTACCCAACACGTCCCTCCCGTCCGGCCCGAGGAACGGCCAACGCCATTCCGTTCGGATGGGCGCCGGTTTTTTCCTTCCCTTCACGCCATTAGAAGTCCCCACCAAGGATTGCATCGCCCGGTATTTGAAATTCCGGTTGGGGTTGTTGATGTCGTCGGTAAGGCCCCAGCAGCCATATCGCGTATAGCCGCTGCTCAAGGTGAACTGCATCGCCAAGGTTCCGCCCAGATCCAAGAACGCGGCGCCGTAATTGTATTTCAGCAACTCGCCCATGCCCGAATCCCTCTCGGCCATGATCCTGCGGGCCACGTTGGTCGTATCCCCGATGGCCTCGGAAGGGCCGCCCTCGTATATCAGGAAACCGCCCGGCAGATTCCAGGCTTTCGCCTTCGCGATCCATTGCATGCGCCCGGCCTCGTTCACGCCGCCGGTTTCGTCGATTTGCCCGGTGATGCTGGTCTTGGCCGCGGCGAGTATGGCCGGGACGCCTTGCCCCGCCGTGGCGGGAAGGTCGAAATATCCCTGGCAGGCGATGGCGTAGAGGTAATCCGCCGGCGCCCCGAAGGTCTTCTGGATGTATTGCAACATGGGTTCCACCCACCATTTGAGCATGGGCGCATGGCTGCACAACACCACCCGTACGCGATGGTTCATAGCGGCGGACCCGAATACGCCTTGGAAAATCTGCGCCAACTCTATCGTCCTCCGGGCATGATTGTTCTGCTCATCGATGCCTTTGGCCTTGGCTTGCGCCAGATTGTACGCCTGTTGGATGAAGCCGCTGTTCCAGACTTCGTTCCCGCTTTCCACGTAGATATTCAGAGAAGGATCGAGGCTGTCCTTCAGCAGGGCCGCCAAATGTTGCACATAGTCCGTCGTCGCGGAAACCGGGACATTGATCCAGGCGTCCCGCTTGGACTCGTTGGCGATTTGCGCCACGTATTCCCAGGCCCCGCCTTCATTGCGGCCCAACACCGGTAAGGGCGCCTGGGATGCGTCCTGCCGGGTTTTCCGTTGGGCCCATTCCAGGACCGCGGGATAAGCCGGCTCGCGATCGTTCGAGGCCAGGAAGTCCATGAAACGGATGGCGGAAAAATTCGCGCCGCGCAGGGCGGATAGGAAGGCGTCGGTGAAGGTCTTGGAAGTATTCAGGGGGTAACCGGGACGGTACATCCGGAATCCCGTGATGCCGCTGCCCGTAGCGCTTTGCGCCGCGCGCCGCGTGTTGGTGAACTTCAATTGCAGGAATCCGTAATTCGCGCCGGAAGTTCCCGTCACCACGAAATCGAAATTGGAGACGTTGCCGATCGAATCGTAGGCCGCGTTTTGGACCGTGCCGCCCGATGTACCGGCCACGGAGGCTTTTCCCGTGAACGCGCATTTATAAGTTCCGGAAAGATCCAAGCGATAAACTTCCGGATCGTCGATTTGCCCGGCCCATTCCGCCGCGGGCCGGAAGTCCATCAGGAATTGCGCGTCCACCTTGGGCCAGCCATTGGAGTCCACCTGGGCCGCGGTCAGGTCTGATCCCGTGGTCGAGGACCAGCGGTAATTCTCCTTGACCATGTCCACGAAGGTGCCGCCTTGCTCGGCCAAATTGATGTTGACGCCTAGTTGGCCGGATCCGTAGGCCGTGTCGATCGCGAATGCCGTGAGCCCGCATAGTATCGGGATGGCATGGCCGTAGCATTTTTTCATGGACATATCGGCCCCCTGATTTCGGGATAGTCTCCGCAATTTATGTCCCGCATGCCCGATCAAAACGCCGCATTTGTCCCGATTTACGGAACAACGATGCCGGATATCCGGGCCGGATTTTCAGAATTCATTCCGCAACGAAATGGGCATCCTGGAGCATTAAATCGTTTTCCGGCGTATATTCGGGATAAAGGGGGAATCCATGTTCCTCGGAAAATCGCGCTTACTTCTCGGTATCGGAATTCCGCTCCTCGCTTTCGGAAGCGTCCATGCGAGAACCTATCAATTGAAAAAAGTGATGGTGATTAACGAGACCGGATCGGGCGGGTTTATCCGGACGACTCAAGTTAATTACACGTCGAACTATATCAAACTTTACTTGGGCCCGATGTATGGGTTCACGGTAAAGATACCGCCCACCCAGTTGGATATCGACTCGGTGTTCCGGGACGATAGCCTCAGCACTTATGATGTCATCGTCTTCAACGGCAGTACCCGCATAGGCGGGAACGGGGCCATCGGAGACAGCGGCGCCCAGCATGCATTCGAGCGCTGGATGAAGCACGGCGGCGGCCTGGTGGGAATCACCGGGGCCATGGATCACAATGATACCTGGCCTTGGCTCCGGGATTCGGTGTACGGCGGAACGAAATTCACCGAGCATTCCACCTGGGGCGCGGCCTCGGATGCGTCTACCAAAGTTCAATGGGATACCCTTAAAACGAATGGAGTACTGAATTCCCTCAAGCCGGAATATGATTCGCTACGGGCTTGCTACCCCCCGCTGCATACCAACTTCATATACCCGGATGAATGGTACTCCCTCACCGTTAATCCGCGTTCCAGCGCGGACATATTATTGACGGTCGATGAGGCCACCTACACCGTTCCCGCGACTGGTGGCATGGGCCCGGACCACCCGGTGGCCTGGGCTTACCACCTACCTCCGGATGCGGATGGGAATTCGGGACGCTTCATTTACAGTGAACGAGGACACGACCTAGGGGCCTGGGATGGCACGAGCGCCAACCACGCCCCCATCGACTCCGCCGCCGGAGCCGTAACCGCCGATGGCGTCGTATATTCGGATACCTCCCATACGCTTATGACTAAAGGCTTCTTCTGGCAATCCATCCGGTGGGCAGCCGGATTGATGCAGGAACCGGTATCCATTCGTTCCTTGACGTCGAATGCCTACGGGCTTCCGGATGCCCGGAACGAGAATGGCGTTTTAAAGATCAGGGTGAATGCGGTAGGAAAGGAGATCGTGCAGGTATTCGATCTTGCCGGCCATCGCCGGGGCGAACAATCGGGTGATGGAAGCCGGGAATATTCTTTCGCGAACCTAAGGCAATCCACCGTGTACTTGGTCCGGGTGAAGGCGGGAAATCAAGAGTTCAGCCGGCGGATATTGCTTTAGGCGACCTCTCCTTCGCCGGCGAATCCGTTCACCTATTTCTTTCCCGACGGTTTTTTCCCAATAACCGGATCGGCATGGAAGGTCGACGAAACGGTCGTCGCTGCCGAAAGCGGCGGCGGCTTCGGGAAACTGGAATAGCCGTTATCCACTTTCGCGGGAAACGTTTTCCTTAAGGCGGCCCAAAGGGCAGGCTCTTGGAAGGCGATGGCCCCGCCGCCGCGCTTTTGCTGGGAGATCATGCGATTGATGTCGCCCACGCAGACCCACTCGGGCTCCACGCTGATCCCCCATTTCGCATGATCCTTGGATTCCGGCCACTTCCACGGCGTACCCAGCGGAGTGAGATCGATTTCGGTGACGTCGAAGGTTTTCCGGTTTCCGAGCAGGTTCAAGGCGCCCGGGGCATTGCTGTCCTTGTGGTCGGGAACCGTCCCGCGGATCCAGGACTCGACGTCGATGCAAACCCCCAAGGCCGGGCCGACCAATTGATTCCAAAAGTCGCCTCCCCAATGCCGGTTCTTGGCGATCATCTTGAAGAGCTTCCCGCCGCGGGATTTGAAATCCAACACATGGGAATCGCCCTTAGTGTTGGCGTTGTTCGCTTGGATCAACTTTCGCAGCGGATCGGCATCGCTTAGGGATTTAGGCAAACGGGACGCGTATACCTGCGGCTCTTGATGATCGACCATGATCGCCGCGATCGCCCTGGCGGTACCCAAATCCAGGGAAACGCAAAGATAGGTTTGGCCGTAATCCGGTACGGGCATGGACTTCGTCCCCGGCATCACGAATTTGGGCCACGAGTGCAGTAACCAGAACGCGGTCTTGCTGGCGATGTCGAAGGCCAAGATCCCTTTGGAATGCCCGAGGCTGCCGTCGTCATTCTGATCCGGATGATTTTTCGATGCGTCCGGCCTTTCATCATTGTAGAGGACCCAGCCGGTATTTTCCGAAGCGGAATTGAATACGGAATCCAGCGTCCCTCTCAAAGCGCCCTTGTCCATGGTCATGGTATGCGGCGAAGTTACCACCCGGCCGAGGTTCGGATCATAATAGACGTACTCGTAGCCGACGGCCGATCCCGGACCGGCCCCGACGATATGGGGAACCTTATAGGCGAACCACCAATCCACGGATTTGCCGTTTTCGTCGAGAGCGGAAATCGCCATGGGCAGGCCTCCTAATCATTATCGCCTTGGGTGAACGCAATCAGTTACTCGTCCGTCGACCAGGAATTACCGCTCGCCTCGCGGAATTCCAACCAAAGCATAGCAATGAACACCGGGCCGAAAGGATTTGAAACCCGGTCGATTGCGCAGGTAAAGACGAAAGAATTGATCCCACCGATGGACGCAGCCAGCGTCTCGGTCCCCTATTTTAATGCTACAAATCCCTCTGCATCCGAATCTAACCTAAGGCGCTGAGCAGGCATCCAGGATAAAGTCATCCCGCAAGAATGGAGTACACCATGCGACCTTTACGTATTGGCACTTTTCTGCCCTTAGCTTTGGGCTTGGCCCTTAATGCATGCAATCGAACCGAAAACATATCCCCGACGGCTAACGAGGTATCCCCTGAAGCCATACAGGCTCCCAAGGATCCGGCTTTTGCGAAGGAAGCCTATGCCATTAAATCCGGGGAAAAGGATCCGGCGAAGATTAAATCGGCTTTGCGCGATCTCAGGTTCCGGTACGGATATCCGGTCATGCCTGAAGAGCTACCCGCTTCCAAGGCCGTTTCCGGAGAAAACCCCGGAGCCCTGGGGAAGACCGCGGCCTCGGAGTGGACCCAGGTGCGGGCCGTGAGGACCAATTACTTCTTCGCCCACAGCCTGGTGGTGTCCGTACCCGCGAATGCGGTCCTTAAGGTGTCGGCCACCCAGGTCGAT